>JBHHTN010000015.1:0-17710 GCA_046753405.1 Candidatus Micrarchaeia archaeon
TTTGTTTTTTTTACTTGTTTTTTTGCAAGGTATTTTCGAGGAGTCATTTTTTTTTCCCTTTGTTTTTTCAGTGCTTTTTCTTGCTTTTATTTGGTGTGGTTTCAAGGTTTTTAGGGGGTTGTTGTTTTGACGTGTTTTTTGGCTTGTTGTGTTAGTTGGACTGCTCGACTTAGAGCGTGTTTGGCATCGTCTTTTGTTATTTGTTCGAGAGAGTAGTTTGCCGCTTCTCTTATTGTCCGCAGGGATTGCAGTATTCCTTTGAATTTTTCCGGCAGTTCTCCGGTTTCAACGTATAAGTGGTCTAATGCGGTTGCAAGACGAAAGTGGCTTTTTTCTCGAAAGCCTTTTTTGAGCACTAAGGATTTGGCTGCGTGGAAGCAGGCGTAGTACGCTTGTATTGCCGCCCATTCGAAGTTGTTTTCCTCGAGGGACTGGCAAGCGGCATTCAAATCTTTATCGGCGCGGAAGAGTTCTTTCGCAATCATTTCTTGGTCGATGACTTCTTTTTTCAACCTGTTGTTTTTTACGCACTCGTTGAATTCTTTTTCCGTGTTCATTCTTCTTCATTTTCCCAGATTATTTTTCCGTTTTCTGCGTTGCGGTAAAACGAGGGGTCGGTTCTTTTTGTTCTTTCCCATTCCAAAGGTGTGAAAATGCTTGTTGAAAATAGCGGTTGTGTTTTTCCGGTTTTTTCGAGTGTTTTTTTCTTGTCTTTTGTGATTGCGATGATGTCGTAGTCGCTTTTTTCGGTGTTTTCTCCGGTTGCGCGGCTTCCGTAGAGGATTATTTTTTCAACTGGTGGTTTTTGAAGTTCGTTGAGTGCTTTTTTTACGTGTGCAATGTTTAGGAATGCTTTGAATGTTTGGGTTTCTGCGTTGTCTTTGAGTGAGTATGCGAGTGTTCTGCCTATTTCTTTTTTTTCCAATAATCTTTCTTTTTCAAGTGTGCGCAGTGCTTTGAATGCCGCGCCGTAGGACATGTTTGTTTTTTCTGCTGCTTGTTTGCTGTGCAGCTTTTCTGATGAATGGTTGCAAAAGAAGGCGAATAGTGTGAATGCGCTTTTTTTTGCAAGGCTTTTTTCTATCATTTTAAAAAACACTTTTGTATATTTATTTGACTGTCTAATATTTATATTTTTCTGTATATTTATTTGATTGTTCGGTTTAGAGTGTTTTCGTTTTGACGTGTTTTTTTGGCTTGTTTGAGTAGTTTTCTGTCGAGTGTTACAAGGGCCGCGCTTGCTTGTAATGCTCCTGCTACTATTGGGGTGTCTGAGCGGTCCTCAATTTTTATTTTTTTGCAGGCTTGTTTGCTTGGAGATGGTAAAACCGTGCATTTTCGGCGGATTTCGTCTATTGTTGTGTTGGCAAGTTTTTGGGTTGCGCCGTATTTTTCCAGCAACACGCGGCGGAGTTCTTTCAAGACGTATTCGTTTGTAAAAAGTTCTTCTTTTGGTTTTAAGAAGAGTTTGGCGGCTTGCTTGTTTCCGCTTGTGGCGCTCGTGAGGACGTTGGTGTCCAAAAACAAGCGCATCACTTGCCGTATTCCTCGCGGTAGACGTTTTTGCGGATTTCCTTGCATATTTTTACAATGTCTTTTTCAGACAGGTTTTTTGCCTCTGCGATTTTTCTTATTTTTTCAAAAACGTCTTCGTTTACGGCTTTTGCTTTTTTCAAGAGCAAGCCGTTGTCTTGTTCTATTACTGTGACTGTTGTTCCCGGGGCCAGCCCCAGTTTTTTGCGTTCTTTTGCCGGCAGGGTTACTTGGCCGTTGGCGTTTACTGTAATCATTTCCATTTGCTTTACGTTCACCGATAATTTATTGTTTCTAACGATTTATTAATTTGTTGTTTTTTCTTGTTGGCTTGGTTTTTTTAGTATTTTTTTGGCGCGAGAGTTTTTTTTTGGTTTTTTGTTCGTGTGTTTTGTTTTGTTTGTGTTTTCTTCGGTTAAGTAGTAATTTAAATGACTTTTTTTCTTATTTTTAATGCTTTATGTCCGAGTTTTTTGATGGCGTGCAGGAGTCTTGGGAGAGTTTTCTTGACTGGAGTGACGAGCAGGGCCTTCCTTTGAAGGATGTTGCTGTTGCTTTGGAGGAAAAAGGCGTTCCTTCGCTTCCTGTTTTCTTGCTTGTTTTTCTTTTTATTGCCGGGGCTTTGTTTTTGGCGGTTTCTCCTGGGGCGTTGGAGGAGGTGTTTCCGCCTGAGAAGTCTACTGTTACTGTTAGGTTGATAGAGGCGGGCACGGGGGTTCCGTTGGAGGTTGCCGGTTTGCCTGTTTATTTGATTGCTGAGGTTGACAGTGATGTTTATACTGTTAATGGTGTCACTGACGATTCTGGCAAAGTGGTTTTTGAGGATGTTGTGCCTGGCGAGTATTCTGTAAAGCTTTCAGCTGATGCCTATTTTGCGGCTGATTCTGATATTTCGGTTTCTGCTGGCGGGTCTGAGGTTGTTGACTTGCAGGCTAGTAGTGCTCTTTCTAAGAGGGTTTCGTTGTCGGTTGATGTTGGGGGCGCGGGCAACGCGACTGTTTTGTTGTTTGACAGTGACGGCGTGCAGATTGGTTCTTCCAGCGGGTTTGCTCCTTCTTTTGATGTTTCTCCTAATGCTAATTATACTGTCAAGGTTTCTGCAAGGGGTTTTTTGGATAATGAAACGCTTGTTGTTGTTGGGCCTGGTTCAGTTACCAAGACGGTTAATCTTTTTCCGCGTGAAACTTTTTCTTCGATGAATTTGAGTGTGCGTGTTTTGGATTCGAAGTCGCGTGAGTATGTTGCGAATGCTTCTGTTTCTTTGATTGACAATGCGACTGAACGGGTGTTGTTTTCTTCTTTGCCTTCTGATGGGGATGGAAATGCAAGGTTTTCGCGTGTTTCAATTGGTCAGAGTTTGCTGGTTTCTGTTAGCGCGGATGGTTTTGAGCCTGCACAGGTTCCGTATGTCGCGGACTTGTTTAATTCGTCTGTTTTGGTTTATTTGAAGCGGATTGACCCGTCTGGTTTGAAGTCGTTGGATGTGGTTGTTACTGATTCTGACGGAAGGTTGTTGTCCGGCGTTGTAGTGCAGTTGTTTTCGGGGAATAAGAAGAGCGGTTATCCTGCGGTTACTACTCGTTCGAAGGGTGTTGCGTCTTTCAGGGTGCGCGGGGGGGATTATTATGTTACTGCTTTTAAGTCGAATTATTTGCCTGGTTTTGCTGAGGATGTTCCTGCTGGCGGTAGGGTTGCTGTTTCTTTGGAGAGTGCGTCTGGCAACTCGGGTTCTTTGAAGGTTTTTGTTGAGGATGAGAACGCGGTTGCGTTGTCTGAGGCCAGTGTTGCTCTTTATCGCTCTGGTGGCAGGCCGCTTGGTATTCCGCAGAGGGTTACTGGCATTGACGGGTCTACTGTTTTTTCTTTTGTTCCGTTTGAAGAGGTGTTTGCGCGCGCCTCGAGGAATGGCAGGACTGGTGAGAGTGAGCGTGTGCAGGTTGTTCCCATTGGAGAGGAAGGGGTGAATGCTACTGAGATTACGGTTAGGTTGCTTCCGCAGAAGGGCAGTGTGGTTGCTACTGTTCGCGACCATTTTTCGCGGGAGCTTGTTAGTGGCGCTATTGTCGAGGTTTCTACTAAGGAAAGCGCGTCGTGTCGCACGGCAAAGGGCACTTGTTCTGTTGCTGTTGAGGAAGGTTTTGCGAGGGTGCGTGTTACTGCCAATGGTTTTAGCGAGTTTTCGTCAAGCGAGTTTGAAGTGTTTCCGAATGCGAATAACCGGATTGATGTTGAGTTGGTCAGTGAAGCGGTTTCGCAGGGGGTGAAGGCGAGGTTTGTTGGCTTGTTTGACTTTGCCGGCAGGAAGGTGTCTTCGCTTGGTCCGTCGAGTGTTTATACTGCGAAGTTTTTGTTGACAAGTCCGCGTGGCGTGAATTATTCAAAGGCGTTGTTTCATGCTCGTGTTGGGGGTGTTGAGACTCCTATTGATGTTGAAAACGCGTTTGTTTCTGGTTACGAAGCGCTTTCTGCGCGTATTACTGCGGCCTCTGAGTACGAGGAGGTTGTGGATGAGTTTAGTAACGAGTCGTTGAGTGTTTCTCCGGAGCTTGCTCCTGAAACTGGGGAGTTTAAGTGGGTATCTTTTGAGTTTTCGCCCTTTAGGGGCACTCGCGAGGTTTCTTTGACTTTGCGTACGAGGCAGGTTACTAATGGCAGTGTTTCTCTTGGTTATCGTTCTGCGTTTACTACTGCTGGGGAGGTGTTGCGGGACCCGGAGGATTCTGACGCGGGCATTTCCAAGAGCGAGTTGTTGGCCGCTGTTAATTCCAAGCGTTTTGATATTAGTTTTGAGGGTCGTTGTGTTGAAGGCTTGTGTTTGAGGTCTTTTGTTTCTTCGTCTAGGGGGAAGTTTTCTGATAATTTTGAAGCGCTGGTTCCTGAAAAGTTTGATTTGAAGGTGTTGCCTTTAAGCGCGGATTATGATGCGTTGTCGCTTTCTTTGATTGTTGAGGGCGGTTCTGCGAAATTGATTGACGTTGAAAGCGGTTCGCTTAAGGGTTCTTTGGTTAACACCGAGCTTGGGCAGGAGTTGTCTATTACTGTTGACCAGGGAAAGGAAGCGGTGTTTTCTTTGCAGGCTTTGCGTCCGTCTAATGACTTGAAGCTTAGGTTGTCCGCGTCGCATCGGGGCAACGTTCTTTTGCAGGAGGTTTATTCTGGAAGGGTTGTTACTAGTAGGAATGCTTCGTTGAAGGTGAAGGCGGTTCCTTCGGTTTTGAAGGCGTTGGTTTCCAATAAAGTGTTGTTTACTGTTAAGGACGAGTTTGGAAACCCTGTTGAGGATGCGCGTATTGTTCTTGGCAGTTCTACTGATGCTTTGGGTGCTGCTTTTGACTTGCTTGGAAGTGGTGAGGACGGCGGGGGAAAGGACGGGAAGTATTTTGTTGACGAGGTTACTCCGTCGAAGGTTGGAGCGGTTTCTTATTTTGTTGAGGCAACAGGGTTTTCGGTTTTCAAGTCGCGTCTTAAGGTTGATGCTAGTCAGATTATTTCTGTTCAGCCTGCTGACTTGGTTTCGGTTGACGTTCAGCTTGGTCCTGCGTCGGTTGTTCCGATTACTGTTGAGAACTTGTTGGACAACGCGGTGAGGGTTGCTGTTTTGGTTGTTCCATCGAGGCCTGAAAATCTTACGGTGGTTTCTATTGCTCCTTCTGAATTGAAGTTGGGCGAGTTGCAGCCTGGACTTGTGGACTTTTCCGCTGTAATTTCCACGGATGTTTTGACTGTTGCAGAGCGTGCGAGGACTTTGTCTGAGGAGGCTAATGGCACGATTGTTTTGAAGGCCAAGGTTGGCAAGAGTTCGCAGACTGTTGTGGTTCCTTATGAGTTGACCGCGTCTTTTGAGCAGTTGAAGTTGGATGACTTGTGGACTATTAGCGGGGATCCCGAACCACAGGTGTTGGAGTTTGAAATTGACTTGGATGACCAGGCGTCGTTGGATGCGAATGTTTTCTTGGCAAGCAGTGCGGTTTACCCGCTTTTAATAAATCATCAGGAGCCTGGAAATCCGGCGTGGCTTGAGGTTTCGCCGTTGTCTCTTGTTTTGCCTGCTGTTGAGGAAGGAGAGGTTGAAGAACAGGAGAAGCAGGTCAGGGTTTCGGTGAGGGTTCCTAAACAGTTTGAAAAAGACGATTGTATTTTTGAACAGGAAGGGGTTTTGGATGCTGTAATTGAATTTTTTGCGTCTTACCAGGGGGTTGTTTCAAAGAAAGTTCTTCCTGTAAAGCTTTCTTTGTATTCTTCTTCTGATTGCGCTCCGGGAGGCGGTATTACTTTGTCGCTTCCGATTGACGCTTCGTTTACTTTGCCTTCGAAGACGAAGTCAAAGCGGAACAATGATGATTCGGTTGCGGTTGAACTGCCTTCCAAGCGAAGGATTCTTTTTTCTGCGGATGTTACTGTTGACGATTCTTCCAAGAGAAAAGGAGTGGTGATTCCGCAGAACGCGTCTTTTACTTTGCCGCCTCAGTTTACAAGCGTAACTTCCGCTGAAAACTTCGAGTTTTGGTTTCCGTTTGAAGTGACTTACGAGCTTGGAGCGCAAAGGCAGAAGATTACCAACCGGGACGGCACTACCACGGTTATTTTTGCGTCCCAGGATAAAATCACGTTTCCGCAAGGCACTTCTTTTCCGCCGAACCCTGAAATGCAAGGGGGTTTCAACGCTGTTGTTCCTGCAAACGGGAGGGTCAAAGTTGAACGTGCTTCTTTGGAGAGCACTACTTGTCCGACTTCAATTGCTATGCCGGATGCGTCAACTATAACGCTTCCAGAGGGCACTACTACTGACTTGGATGTTTCAACTGGCAGAACCCGTGTTAAGACTTCGGATTGCTCGCAGTTGGAGGTGACTTCTTCGGATGGCACGTTCATGCGTTTGCCTTCAAGTAATGCGTATGACTTCAACGCTCCTGCCACTGTAAAACCGACTTCGGAAGGGACGTTTCTTGCACAGGTTCCAAAAGGGCGTCCGTTCACGTTTTACCCGTGTTCTGCAGTTGAAGGCGCGTTGAACGAGTATGTTTTGAAGTTTCCAATTCAAACAACCGTTCTTGTTCCGGCAAAGGCGGCTGTTGATTCAAGCGCTATAACTTTTGCAAGTTGCGAGAAAATAATAAGCATTGACCAGCACGGGGCGAGGACGCAGTTTCCAAGCGCGCGTTCTTTGATGATTCCGGACGCCAAAGTGTTGGACAAAGATGAGAATGGAAATGTTCCGGTTGTTGTTCCGGCAAACTCTGAAATAACTGTGACTGGGTGCGCTTGCGTTTTGGGTGACTCGTCGGCGGTGTCCATTTCCTACGCGTACAAGTACTTGCAATTGAAAGACAAGTCGGTGACGTTTAACTTGAGCAACACGAACCGGGAGGGAATTCAAGAGGCTTGCTTGTACAACAAGGGAACTGAAACAATTCGAGTGAAGGCTACTGCGAATGTTGCCGACCCGTCGAACTTGGGCGCGCTTGGATTCATTTCAAACGACGACTTGTTCTTTGCAAAAGACTTTGAGCACTCAAACATGCTTGAACCAACAGAGCAAGGCGACCAGTGCCGCGAGTTCCAAGTGAGGGCAACTCTTCCAGAGGCTTTGATTGACGATTTTGGATGCGTGAAGAAAACTGAGAACAAAAACACTTATGAAGGCGCGGTGAAATTCGGCGGGGAAACAACCAAGGGAATTCCAATAGGGGAAAACTACGCGCCTAGGTTGAAAGTGTTCATAAACGTTGAAGCGGACTCTTCGGGTTGCTGGTACGAGCAAAAGAAAGACGTTCACCAGTCGTTGTACGAGTTCTTTGTAAACTATGACTCGCAGCAGGACAACCCGCGTCAAAAAGAAAAAATGCAGTTGGTGTTCAAAGACAAGGGCCATGAAAGATTCGTCACTTTGATAAACAACCGCGATGAAGACGTTGAAGTCGAGTACTCCAACGCAGGCAGGCACGTTGAATGCTTTGAAGGCGAGGATGAATTATCCAAGTTGCACATGCCAAGTGGTACGAGCAAAGTCGTGCGGTGCGTTTCAAAAAAACAAGGAACCCTTCAAGGGCTTTCGCCTACTGAACCATTGTTTTTTGAAGCAACAGGGGTTGAAACAGGAAACAAGACTAAGCGCTTGGTGAAAACAGTGTTTTTCAAAGTCGAAGGAAAACCAGCCAAAAAATTGTATTATTCAACTGCAATAGGAGAACTTGCTCCAAGTGAAAACCAGTCTTCAACTCAAGGCCAGGGACAAGACGTTCCGCCTCTTAAAGACGCGGTAACAGGACAAACAGTTCCAGAAGGCGCGTCCGACTCCCACAGACTCACAGGGTCCTGCAATTTCAGGGGAGTCAATGAGCGGCACGGGAGCAACAGAAGAAGCTCAAACACAAAAAGCCCCTGAAAAGAAGACTTCCATTTCATTTTCACAACACGAGGGTTCTTCAACAAGTTCAACTGACAGTTCGGAGGAAAGCGGGGAAGACTCCAAAGAAAGCGCGGTTTCCGAAGAAGACTCGCAAAAACTCGAGCAAAGCCCGTACCCGAACGTTGTGCCTGAAGGTGCCAAGGCAAGGGATGTGCCTGAAGGCGTTGAAAACGAGCCTAACGCCTTGACTGGAACAGACATTGCAACGGACAACGCTTACTTTTTGGTGTGCGAAAAGAACTTCTGCGACTACGAGCAGTCAAGGAAGGCGTATCACTCGTTCTTGTTCAACATGAAGGGATTCATTGACTGGATTTCTCAAAGCCCTGAAAACTTTTCAACTCGCCTGGACCAGTTCTGTTCGCGTTCAAGAAAAATATTCGGAGGAGACGGCGCGTACTCCAAAGCAATGACTTTGCAATTGGCAAACACCGTGCAACAACTCGACTTTTTGGAAGCCGAAGCACGAGGCGCCTTTGCACTTGGCCCTGAAACAGAAATAGCGGTATTGCACGGTTCGGACGCGGAGTTGAAAGGGTGCGGCATTTACGAAATCCGCGCAACTTTAGACTTGTGTAAAACCGGGCCAATGGGCGAGGTTGAAGAATGGAAGAAAAACATTGCAATAGAAATCGACACCGTAAAGCTTCACAAGTGCAAGACAACTCTTGCCAACGCTCCGCTGTTCATTGGAACAAACTCGGAGGACTTAGGGATTAGTCTTGGAAGAAGAGTGGTCAAGTGGCCGCAGGAGCTAAGCAGCGAACGCGTAGGCAAAGTCGTTGACAAAATGAAAGAGCATGCTTCAAACTGGGTTTGGTACAACCCGCTTAGTTACTTGGCGTTCCTTGACGCGGGAGTGTTTGCCTTGGGGCCTTACGGCGAAGAACCTAACCAGCGTGACATAACAGAGACAAAAGCGCTTTACAATTACTTTTACCAGGATGACCAGCAAACTCCAATGTATGCTGCGCCTGCACAGCCTTACGACGAGGCCAACTTCTGCTTTAACCACGGGAACAAGCAAGCGGCAACAGTAATTGGAATAGGACTTGGAGCAACAACAGTAGGCGCGGCAGTTACAACTGGTTCTGCGTTGGGCGTGCCGTTTACAGGCGGTGCTACAACTCCCGCGGCCTTCTTTGGAGCAATGGCAACAACAGTTGGAACAAAAGTCGTGGCAGCAGCCCCGTCAATCTACCTTTGCGCAGGTTCGGTTGCAGGCGAAAGCATAGGCGCTTTAGGAGCTCAAAGTGCAACAGGAGCGTTTTGTTCAAGTTACAACGACTGCATTAGAAGCGCTATTTGGGGCGGTTCAAGGGCGGTGTTTACCACTACCAACCAGTTGAAAAACGCTGAGGGACTTGTGGAAACGGCGAGAAAGTCGGGCGGTCCGTGGTACAACACTGCAAAAGAAGCGGCAAAAGGAACTTTTTCCGAAGGCAAAAACCTTGCGGCTTTGTCTGCTGTTGTAAGCGGGGCAATGGCTCTTACAAACCCCGAGGCTGAAAGCGCGAGTGTTCCAATTGTAATTGGCATTTACTCTGCTGCCCCGCTTGTAAAGTCGCTGGCTGCAAGAACTGCTGCGAACGCTTACTTGATAGGTTCTGCAAAAGACTTGCCTGAAATGCGGGAGCTTGGAGTTGCAATGAAAAACTACGAGGCAGCAGTGCAAGCAGGCAAAACCGGAGCAGAGTTGAAAGCGGTTGAGTCAAAGCTTGTTGCTGCCAGTTCAAAGGCGTCGCCAGCTCTTGCAAAAGGAACAGGTTTTAGTTCATACTCTGAAATTCCATCTGTTTCCAACTTGGAAACCGAGGCGTCCCGTTTGAATCAGAGGGTTTCAAATCTTAAGGATAATGTCCGGGCAATTAAAACGGGTAAAAGCATGCCAATAGGAGGCAATACGTTGGAAAGTTTGAATGAAGAAATTAGAACAACTCAGGAGAGCCTTAGAAAAACAAGGCTTGCCCTTGACGGTCGAAAGACGTTCAAGGAAATTGGCGACGGATTCAACGGTTTGAGGGCAAGTGCTGCAGAGTTAGGAAACTTGTTGAAAGAAATTGCCACTGTGGAAAAAGAAGCGCTTGGCGCGCAAAAAGCTGTTTCCGATGTTGAGAAGAAGTTGGAGACTGCAAGCGGTGTTACTAAAAGCCAGTTGGAAGCTCAGTTGCAAGAGAAACAAGAAGCGTTGAGGTCTAAAGTTGAAAAATTTGAGTCTCTCAAGGCAAAGGAAGCCGAGTTGAGGGGAACAGCGTCTCGTCCGAAGAAGTTGAGGAATCGTTTGATGGACGCGTTGAACAAAATCAAGGCAAAGGAGGTTGCGAAAATTGGAGTGCAGGCAGCAGCGGCCTTGCTGTTCACTGTTGACGTGCGTCCTGTTCGAGCGGTGTTGGACCCCGAGTTTTCAAGCCACATGGTAGTCTACCACTTGGAGCGCAAGGCAAGCGGAAGCAAGCGAGGGTTCCCGGTTGACCCGACCATTTACTATTTGTGCACTAAGAAGAAAAGCGGCGTAAGTGAATGCGATAAGGACAAGTCGTTTTTCTTGGCCTCGTTGTGCGACTCCGACAGGCACGCTTGCCTGTATTCAATACCCATGCAGACGACTAGTTCAACTGCGCCGCAGGGCTACAACTTGATTTTCGTCAAGAATGATGATTCTTTGGATTCAAACGCTTTGTTTGAAAGCGTGTTTAATCCCAATACCGCGCCTTTGCCAAAAGACGTTGGAACTTTGGACGGGGGAGAGGTTTCAAAGAAAGACGCGCAGCGCTTGAAAACAACGCGGGGAGACACTGGTTCGGGAAAAGCGATTGTTGAAGAGTCGGACCAGGCTCGCAAGGGCGAGGTTTTGATTTCAGGCGGCAAAACGCCGCAAGGGCAGCAAGCTCTTGTTCAGGGTTCGGTTCAAATAAGCGGTGAACAATCGCAAGGACAGGGTCAGAAGGGTGCACAGCCTGCGCCTTATGGTTAAAGAGTTGAAAGGAATGCCTAGGAAGTATTTGAGAGAAGGGGAAAAAACGCCTGTTGAACAAGGGGTTAGCGGTCAGCAGTCGCAGAACAGTCTTGGGGGCACTTTGATTGTTGTCGCTTTCATAATTGTTTCGTTGTGGTTGTTTTTGTTCGGGGGCATTGCGCAACTGTTGTCTTCTGCTCCGCCTTCGCAAGGCGAGCCTTTGACTGCGGCTGGCTTGTTCGGGCCTGACACGAGGGCGTTGCCTGCTGCTGTTGCGCGATTTGAGGAGAATTATGAAGAGCGTTTGATTTCTTACAAGGACAAGTTTTACGGTTTTGAAGTTTTGTATCCGATTGGCTACTTGGCCATGTTTAACCCGGACCTTGGCGTTTACTTGCGTTTCCAAGCGAATTTTCCCGGAACCGCGTCGGAGGTGATTGACGTGCTGGTTTCCAATGAAACCAGTGCAAAGAAAGCTTTTGACGACAGTGTGAAGGACTTTGAAGGCGCACAAACGCAGATTTTGAGTATTAACGGCCGCAGTGCTTACTTGATTAGCGGTCGAATTCCCAGTCCTTTGGAGGACGGTTCCGAGTTTTTGGTTCGCGAAGCCTTTTACGATTGTGTTTCCGAGGACGGGGAGGCGTATACTGCCGCGGTGGTTGCGGCGATTCCTGAAGAGTTAGAGCCGGATGTTTTGCTTGCCTCGTACATGATTAGGACTTTCAAGTGCTGAGTTCTCCGCTTTATACGCTTTTTTATTTTGTAAAGAGGGAGCCGAACGCATGAAAAAGTATAAATACCGGGTTATACTTTGTATTACTTAGTGGTAATATTTATGTTTGTTACTCGTGTTGTTGGGCCAAAAGGCCAGGTGGTTATCCCTCGGGATATAAGACGTAAATTCGGCATCAAAGCAGGTTCTTACCTTCGTTTTGATATTGTGGATGACAAGGTTGTTGTAGAGCCGGAAGTTGACGTTGAACGAATTGTTGACGAGTTTTGTTCGGTTGTTCCCGTTGAAAAGAAAGTTAAAGGCAAGATTGACTTTAAAAAATTGCTTGATGAGCGGTACAAAGAGCGTTTTGCAAGATTTTTGCCTTCAAAAAAGCGCGGCAAGTGACTTTTTGACTGAAAAGAGGGCTTAAATGAGAGTTTATTTGGATTCAAGTGTTTTCCTGTCGGCATCTTTGCAAAATTCGCCTGTTTCAAAGGCTGCGCGTCGTGTTTTGATTGGCGCGGGCCGCAGGAATTTTGAGGCGGTTACAAGTGTTTTGGCGTGGGATGAACTGGTTTGGATTGTAAAGCGCAAGGCTGGTTTGCTTGTTGCTTTGGAGGAAGGACGCAAGTTTTTGAAGCTGCCGGGAATAGAAGTAGAAAATGTTTCTTTGAAAACTGTTTCTTTTGCTCAGGATGCTGCGCGCAATTTTAATTTGGATCCCCGCGATGCGCTTCACGTTGCGAGTGCGTTTGAGGCATCTTGTGATGTTTTTGTCAGTACGGACAGTGATTTCAAGCGTGTTAAGGGCTTGAAGTTAAAGGGCGTTGAGTCTTTTTGATAAGTTACTGGTTTTTGTAATGTTTGCAAGAGTTCACAAGCGCGTTAGGTTAGTTGGCAACAAGAGCGTTGAAGAGCGTGTTGTTGCCTTGTGTGACGCGGACTTGCTTGGAAAAGTTTTTGAGGGCGACGGCTTGTTTTTGGATTTGAAGTCTCACCGTTCTTTTTACGAGGGGGAAAAAGTGTCCAAAGAGCAAGCGGTTGATTTGTTGAGGGATGCTGACAGCGCGAATGTTGTTGGAAAAAAATCCGTTGATGCTGCTAAAAAAGCGTTTGGCTCTGATTCTTCAATTGTTTTTATTGCGGGTGTGCCGCACTTGCAGGTTTACAGGGTTTAGTTTCTAAAGTATTTTGAAGAACTCTTCTCTGTTCATTCCTGCTTGTGATATTATCGCAAGTAATGTGCCTGGATCCAGTTCCTTGTGCATCGGAAATACGGTAACAAGTTTTTGCCCGTTAACAATCTTTGTCATTACTACGTGGCTTCCTTTTTGGCGGGAGAATTTAAAGCCTTCTTTTTGGAGGACTTTCAGCACTTTTTTGCCGGATAGAACCGGCAGTTTCGGCAAACTATTTGCAATTCGTCTTTAGGCTGTAAAAGTGGTTATTGTTGGTTGTGGTATTTTTGCAAGTTTTGAATGCGTGGTTTCCTCTAAGTATAACTCAACTGCTTCTTTGAGGTTTTTCAGCGCGTTTGCCTTGGTTTTTCCTTGGCTTGCAACTCCTAGTTCAGGACAGTAGGACACAAAGGCTACCTTTCCTTTGCTTACGATTGCCGAGTACTTCTGTTTTTCTTTCATAATTTGTTTTTGCTCAACGCTTGTTTTTATAGTTGCCGAAGGAAGGGGTTTGTTTTTCAAGGTCGCAAAAGCGTTTTTAAGTCGTAATTGCTTTTTTTTCTTGTCATGAATGCACTGGCTTTTTTGAGTATTGTAGCTTTGCTTTTGAGTTTTGGAGTTGTTTTTGCCGCCAACTCTGCTGAGGAGGGCAGTCTTGGTGTTCCTGTTCCGTATGTTTTTGTTCCCGGGGACTGGCTTAGCATTGTGAACTCTTTTTTCTTTGTTTTTTTGCTGTCGCTTTTGTTTTTCGGTTTTGGAGGCCCTGTTGCAATGGGTTTTGAGGGGGCGAAGTATGCTTATTTTTTTGTCGGGGGGCAAATGAGTTATTTTGACATTGTTTTTGTTGTTCCGCAGTTGTTGGCGGTTATTTCCGCGAGTGTTTTGGGTCAGGGGGCGATTGATGATTACCGGGGCAAGGGAAGCGTTTTTGTTTCCGGAATGCAGGCGTCCAAGTTTTTTGCTTTAGGCGTTGGGGTTCTTGTCGTGTTGTTGTTTTTGCGGCCTTTTTTGGTGGGTTTTTTTTGATGTACGCAAACGTTTTGGCCTTGGGGGTTTTGGAGGACTTTGACTTCGTCATTCGCATAGTCGTGTTTTCGTATTTGTTGTACTGGTTGTACATGACGTTCAATGAGTTGCCGGTTCTTTTTGGGATTAGCGCTTTGGTTGCCGGGTTTTTCATGTTGTTTTACTCTTTTCCAACGATTTTTTTGGTGATTTTGTTTTTCTTGATTGTAGTCATGGGCAGTATGTTGCAGCAGTTGTTGTTGTTCGGCGTTTACCCGCTTATGCAGTTGTTCGGCGTTCACCCCAAGCAGCCGGGAATGGGCGAGTTTGAAGAGCAGCAGATGAAGGTGCAGGAAATTGAAAAGAAGATGTTGCAGAACAAGGCGTTGTCTTCCGAGGAGCAGGCGTTGTATGGCTCGCACATGGATCGGCAGATGAAAATGCAGCAAACGCAGCAGGAGCTTTCAATGAAGCGTTTGGGTCCGCGGTGAAAAATTGCAAATGGGTTTTTTTGAGGACATTGTTTTTTGGTTTGAAGTTTTGTGGTGGCTGTGGCTTCTGCTTGTGGCGTGGTGGCTTTACAAGTGGGCCGAGGACCACTTGGCTTTTTCCCCGATTATGACGCTTGTTGTAGCGTTTATCTTGATTTGGTATCTTGTGCTTGAGTATCCTGTTGCAGGTTCAATGGGTTTTTTGTTTTACGTCTTGTTTTTCTCGGGTATTTTATGGGTTTTGCCTTACTTGTTGGTATGGCTTCCGGGATTCAAGCAAAAGTGAAAGGTTTTCAAGAGGTGTATTGTTGAAATGCGGCATGCAAGGAAAGCGTTGGAGTTTTATAGTCATCACGCGCGTCACAGGAGGAACTGGTTTAACGCGCCTTACCGTTTGCTTTTGATCGGTTTGGCGGGTTTTTTGTTTTACCTGGTGCATGGTTATTTGGAGCAGGCGTTTCTAACCACGGTGTTGCTGGGCGACAAAACGTTGGCGTTGAATGAGTTGCTGTTTCAATGGTTTGTTTTAGGCGCGGTTACCGGAACTGTTTTCTTTGCTTTGCTCAGCGAGGGGGAGATTTTGCTTGGTTTGCGCAAGGTTGCGCGTTCTTTGGATGCGGACGCCTTAAGTGAGAAGCCGAGGCGTTCTGGTAAAAAGAAGCGGTGAGACAACGCCTTTAAATTACCTTTTTTTCATTTATTCTTTTTGAAAAAAAGGAAAGCGGTTTGCTGTCAAATGTTTGCTTTGAGTTTTTTTGACGACTTTTTCATAGTAATAGTCATACTTCTGTTTTTTTTGTTGTACAACTTTTTTTCAAACCAACTGGTTAAATCGCCTTTTCTGGCGTTGATTGTTACTGCCGTGGTGTTTTACTTGGTTGTTTTGCCTTACGAGTGGTTTGCTTACTTGTTGTTTGTAGTGTTGTTTTTAGGAAGCGCGTTTGACAAGATTAATCCGTCCAAGTGGTAGCCCGTGGTTGACTTTACTTTTTTGTTTTTGCTTTTTTTGATGCTTTTCGCGCTTCAAACCAAGGGGTTGGAGCTTGTTGCCATCGCGCTTTTTGTGATTCTTTTCGTGGTTGCCAAAAGCAAGCATTTGATGATTGCACTTGGATTGGTGGCGTTGGTGTTTTTCCTGTTTTCATCCGGGGTTGACGACCCGCTTGTTTTAGGCGGCCTTTTGCTTGCAATTTTGGTTTTGATTGTTAAGAAGGATTCTGACCAGCCTTCTGCGCAAGGTTATTATCCGGCGGGAATGCAATAATTTTTTTGGGGAGGTAAACATGAGCACTTCGACTTTGCTGCTTTTGATTTTTGTTGCCTTTTTGTTGGCGTGGGCAGACCAGTTCTTTTTCGCGTTTTTGACCGTTGTTTTGGCAGCTTTGCTTGCGTTGCTTGGCGGCAAGAAGTCTTCAAGTGTTCCAAGTGGCTCTGGGGGAGGAGGCCCCGGCCAGGTGGTTGTAGGCGGCGGGCAGGTTTACCCTAATGACATGAAAATTAAGTTTCAGCCTGACTGGGGAGGCGGCAAGACCGGCAACGAAGAAATTGGCTCGTCTGTTGGGGGCGCTGTTGACTTTGTTGGAAAGTCCGCGTTCGGGTTGTTGAGGTTTATTTTTCCCAAGAAAAACGACAAAGAGGATTAGTTTCTTTTTTTTTGGGTTAATAGGGAAAGAAGGAGTTGGCTGGTTTTTGCGTCTTGAGTATTTTTTGGTTTTAGTTTTGGGTTTTGTTGCCGTTTGGTACGGCCTTGAATGGTTGTACTTTGCAGTTGGAGTTTTGTTGTTTGCCATTTTGTTTGCAGGCCTTTCCTCTTCCGAGCTTAACGACGAGGAGTCTTCTGCCTCGCAAGGGCCTGTTAAAGAAGACGGCAAGCCCACTCAAGTTGTTGTTGTTCAGCCTCAAGGCGGGGGAGGTTTTCTTGATTACTTGTTTGCCAAGCAAATGCATGATGCGGTTAGTGCCAAGAAAAACAAGGAAAGGCATGAAGAGCACATTGAACAGTTAAAGGAACAGAAAAAGGAGATTGAAAAGTTGCACAAGCCCTTGAAGAAGGACAAGTGAAGAGTTAAACTGAAGAAGGCGTGTTGTCCTACCCTGAAATAACTTCCTCTCTGGGACTGTTTGGAGTGTTACTGTTTTTTAATTTTGTTTAGATTGTTTGTTTTTCCGTGTGCAAAATTAAGGATTCCATCTGGTAATGTTTTGAAGAATGACCTTGAAAAAATATGGAATGAAAGCGAAATGTTTAATTTGCCGAGGGATAGGTCTAATTTCAAGGCTTGTGGTGATTGCGATTTTTTGAATAATTGTGGTGGTTGTAGGAGTGCTGCCCTTGAAAGTTCAGGGGAATTGTTCGGAAAAGACCCTCTGTGTTTTAAGGATTTGATTCAATGAGGCGTTTAAAACCTTACTCTAAATTGTCTTTGGTTTATGATGAATTTTTGAGAAAAGCGGTTCCAGTTAGTCTATTGTTTTCGTTGTTTAAACTGCAAAAAGCTAGGTTTGGTCGAGTCCTTGACTTGGGTTGTGGAACCGGACTTTTTCTTAGGAAAATTCAAACTTGTGGAGGATCAGGCGTTGGCGTAGATATTTCAGAAAAAATGCTTGAAATTGCTCGTAGTAACCTTGATTCTGATAATTTTGTTCTATTAAAAAAAGATATGCTGAAAATTTCTTTTAAACACGAGTTTGACTTAGTATCTTGTCTTTATGATTCGGTTAACTATGTGACTGACAAACGTAAGTTACTTTCTTTATTCAAAAAAGTGTTTAGGGCTTTAAAACCAAAGGGAGTTTTCGTTTTTGATTTTAATACTCTTAAAAAGAAAGCAAGCGGTTCGATACAAAAAGAAATCAGTATTGATAAACGCAAAATAAATCTAAAGAGTTATTATCGTGGAAATTTTTGGTTTTTAGAAATTTCAGTCATTGAAAATGGACGGGAGTTTGTTGAAATTCATAAGGAACGTTTGTATTCAAGAAAAGATATCGTTCCGCTTCTTCGTGAGGCTGGTTTTTCAAAACTGCTTTTTTTTGATGGTTTTTCAAAAAGAGCTGCAAAACCTTCGTCAAAAAGGCTTCTTGTTTTGGCGAAGGTTTTATAGGTTTTAGGCGATTATTTTATATAACGCGCGTAGTGGTTTTTTTGGTGAGCTTGTCGGACGGCGTGTTTTGGCTTGTTTTGATTGCTTTTGCGTTGTTTTTGCTTGACCACTACTTTTTTGCGTTGTTGATTGTTTTTTTCGCTCTTTTGACGAAGTTTTCCAGTACAAGTCAATAGTTTTAAATTGTGCTTTATTCCCCTAATGTCTTTATGGCGCGTTTTGTCTTTTTGTCGCTTGTTGTTTTGGCGTTGCTTTTTTTATCTTCAAGTGCAAGCGCGGTTTGCATTTGCACTGGGGGTCCTTTAAGCGAGTCTTG
>JBHHTN010000016.1:0-17523 GCA_046753405.1 Candidatus Micrarchaeia archaeon
CTGGTTCTATGTTTTCGTGGTTTACGGTTCCATAATAACAGTTCCTTTCTTGTTGTTTGCAGAAGAATTTCAAAGGTTTCAACGGGAACGGGACAGTCGAAAATACGTTTTTGGGTTTTTGCTGCAGTTCCTTGTGTACATAGCCGCGTTTTTGTGGGCAGTTGCAGTGCTTACGGCCGCCGGCAAATTCTAAAGCCTTTGCAGGCGCGTGGGTTCTTTCAAGCGCAAGGCTTTTTATTTGTTGAAAACTGTTTATTTCTTTGGTGATTGTTTTATGCCCAAAGGTAGACGAAGGCCGGATATAATTCTTGACCAAGTGCACGTGGAACATCTTAAGGATATTTATACGATGCTGAGAAATGGTTTTCGCAAGGTTATCCATCCTAAAACAGGAGAGTTTTATGTGGTTAAACTTAGAGATGCTGTTCCCGTGGAAGTTCTTGGAAGGCATGTTGGTACGGTTCATGGAGATGAACCAATGCTTAGAGAGAATCAGGATTTTGTTAATTACAACCCTAAGGCCCTAGAAAAATCTTTTTACATTTTTGAAAAAATCAAGCTCAAAGACAAGAAGAAAATACTTGGAGATTTTAATAAGCACATTGAAAAATACCGCCGCATTTAAAAACTTGCTTTTTTTTTATCCCATGCTTTTTCTTATTTGCCCTGCGCGTTGAATTTCGTTTTTCGGGCTTTGCCCTTTTTTTAAAAGCAGTCTTATGTTTGAGGTTAGGTTGCGGTGTATGTAATGGTCTTCTGTGACTGGTCCAAGGCCGCTTCCTAAGAAGTCTTCCAGTGCGTGAACGTCTTTTTCTACTGTTTTCCAGGCTTTTAATTTTTGGCAGAGGTAGTTGAGGTTTTCTTTGTTGTAGTAGTAGGATGCTTTTTGCAGGTCTTTTCGCAAGGCGGGGTAGTAGTCTTCAAGTTCGTCTGAAAGGCCGAGTTTCTCGATTTTTTTTATTGCCCTGCCTGTTCCGATTATTTCAGGCGGCACCCCAAGGGAGTAAAGGGTGCAGACGAATTTTATTGCCCTTGGCAAGCTTTTTTTTCCGATTTGTCTTGAGTAGCCGAACAGGCCCACGTGTTGTCTTCTTTCTCTGCGCACTGGCACGTGCAAGGCGGTTTTGTTTATGAGGGGCGCGAGGCTTATGATGGTTTTTTGGTACTCTCCTTGGAATATTTCGATTATTTTTTTTGCTTTTGCGCGTTGTCCTTTGTCGAATACCCGTGTTTTTGTGTGCAGGCACTTGTTTAGTTTTGCAATTGCTTTTTTTACTTTGGGAAGAGGGTAGTCGTATCTGAACGCGCTTTGAACGGTTACTGTGCGCAGGCCGGGGTATTCTTTGCAGAACTCGGAGACGTTTGTCGGGTTTAATCCTCCTCGGAAGGGAAGGCTTCCAACGCCTACTATTGTGTTTGTTTCAATTCCGTTTTTTTCTGAAAATTCGCGTAGTCCTGACATTCCGAGTTTTACTGCAAGCACGGCGGGCACAAGCCCCGCGTTTACCGCGGGGTCAGATCTCGCGAACCAAAAGCGCATTTGTTTTGCCGCGAATTTTCTTCCGAGAACTTTTTGGTGGAGTTTGACGTAGTCGGATGCGATTTTTGCGGCGTTGCACATTAAGGGGATTTCTTCTACAAGCGGGGTCGCGTTTATTTTTTTTGGCCCGCTTGGCTTGAGGCTTTGAAAGGCGAGGGCTATTTCTTCGTATTTTTTTTGTATGAATAATAATTTGCGTGCGTCTGTTGCCATTGGCAGGTAGGCTTCGAATACGGGGGGCGTGTGCACTTTCATTTGGCTTGCGAAATCGTTTGCGGATAGAATGCTTACGAATGCTTTTGCAAGCCGGTATCCCTTTTCTTTCCAAATGTTTGGAACGCGGAAGGACAGGTGGCTGCTTTTTCCCAAAGCGTGTTTTTTGAAGTAGGCGGGGTGGAATTCAAATAATTTTTCTACGACTGATTCGTCTACGTGTTTTCCTTCCCAGTCCCATAGGTATTCCTCGCATTTCAGTTCTTTGAAGGAGCGGTAGCATTCTTCAAGTTCTTGAAAGGTGTTCAGGTAGCTTCGATTGTTTTGCAGCCAGTACACTGGTCCTGCGTTGTCCGGGTGCTGGGTTGCCATTGTGGCTGGAATTTTATTGTACACTTTCTTTTCCTCTTTTTTTTTTGCATGCTTTGGCCTGTTAGTGTTTTAGTGAAAAAAAACGTTTCCCCTCCGACTTCTTTAATTGGGCGTGGGGCTTTTATTGTTTTTGGGAAACTTGCGTTTTTCGCAAAATGAACCTGTTTGTTTTTATTGTTCTTTTGAGCCAAAGTTATTCCCCTGTTTTTTCTAAAAGGGGGAGTTGGGTTTGTTGGGTGGCAAGTGAAGAGTTTGTTTTGAAGTATCCGTTTTGCCAAGGCGCTCGCAAGCTGCTTGAAAAAAGCGGTTTGGAAACTGTTTCAAACAAGTCAATTGAAATGGCGGGGGAGTTTGCGCGGCGTCTTATTGTTGCCTCTGCTGTGGAACTTAACACTGAATTGCCTTATCGTTCTCCGTCTAAGGGCGCGGTTGTAAACTACGCTTTGGCCAGGCTTCTTTTGGCGTGCGTTGGCGACGACTTTGTCACCAAGAAGTTTGCGCGCAATCTTGCCAGGGTTTCGGTTTTGCGCCTTAGGCAGGACAAGTCCGAGTTTGAAACAATTTCCCGGGAATTTTTTCCAAGCCTCAGAATTGAAAGTGGTTCTTTTGACTACTCGGTTTCTCTTTTTGATTTTTTGAAGACGGACCTTGACTTGGTTTGCGCGCCTTTGCAGTCCAGTCGCGTGTTTTTGCACTCTGGTTTGCAAGAAGGCCTTTTGCACGACTACGCTCTTGAAAAAGCGTTGTCTCAAAGCGTTTACTTGAAGGTTTTTGACTTATCAGTAATCAACCCTTCTTCTGCGCCTAAAATTGTTCAGGAGTATGCTTCAGAGTTTGCCGAATCTCTTCCGCGTCGTGCATTTCCGCGCGTTTCCAATTTGTCGGGTTTGATGGATGCCAACTGCATTAAAGCGCTTGTTAAAAGCGGTGCGCCGGAGGGCAAGCGGTTTTACGGAAGCATGGCTTTGGCAATTGCGTGTTTGAAGGGAGGACTTTCAAAAGGGGACGCGGAAAACTTTTTGCGGGAGTACTCGCTTAAAAGCAGCAAGAACGCCGCTCACGAGTTTTCTGTTCGTGAAAGTGCGGCAAGTGTTGATTGGGTTTACAGGCACCCGTCAATAGGCTTTTCGTGTGCTCGTGCAAGGTCGCAGGGCTTGGCGGGAAACAGCGACGAGTTGTGCTTGGGGTGTGTTTTGCAGTCGGGGAGAAAAACGAGATGATTTTTTCACAAAAGGAAGTTGATTTTTTGCGCGAAAACTTCAAGGAGTATTACTCGCGCTTTTCGCCTTGTCCTGAGGATGTTTTGTCGCGAGAGGCTGGCTTTGGCGTGTACAAAAAAATCGATTTTCGCCACAAGGCGTTTAAATCCGACGCTGAGTTCAAGGCGTTTTTGACAAAAGAAGGTCCTTTGTTTGTTTCTTATTCAGTTTCACACTACAAGTATCCCGCGGCGCGTCCGATGCAGAAAAAGGGTCGTTTGGGTGCGGACTTGGTTTTTGACTTGGACGCTTTGCCCAAGGGGCATGAGCACAACAAGGTGTTTTGTAAAACGTGCGTTGAACGTGCAAGGCAGGACGCGTTGAGGTTGGAAGGCTTCTTGTTTTCAGACTTTGGGTTTGCAAAAAAAGAGGTTTCAGTCAACTTTTCCGGAAGCAAGGGTTTTCACTTGCATGTTGACTCGGAGCTTGTTTTGGAGTTGTCGGCAAGCGCGCGGCAAAAACTTGTTGACTATGTTTCGGCGCAGAGTCTTGAATCCGACAAGTTTTTTCCATCCGTTCCGAAGAAGAAGACAGCGCAAGTTATGGATGTAAGTTCCGATCAATTGCTTGGACCGTCGCAATCCTCAAGGGGTTGGTTTAAACGGGTTCATAATCGTGCTGTTGAACAATTGTCAAAGCCCGATGAAGAATTGGTAGGCTACCTTAGGACGGCGGGTTATTCTTTGAAGCATGCAAAAAGCATTGCGTTGCAAAAAAAGTCTATTGTTGGCGACTTGAAAAAAGGCGTTGGAGCAGACTCGTGCTTTAGCGTGTGGGATTCTTTTGTGCAGCCTGAAAAACTGGTTGCGCAAACTGTTTTGGACCAGAGGGTTTTAGGGGTGGAAGCGGACAGAAGCGTTACTTTCGATTTGTCTCGTTTGATTCGTTTGCCTAATTCTTTGCACGGGGACACAGGACTTTTGGCAAAAAGCATTTCAAGCCTTTCGTCTTTTGATGCCTTGAAGGACGCGGTTGCTTTTTCCGACAAGAAGGCTTTGAAGGTGGTTCCGCTGTATAGTGCTTGCTTTGAACTGGCGAATCAAGGTTTTGAAGTTGAAAAAGGCAAAGGAGTTGAATTGCCTCTGTGTGCTGCGGTGCTTTTGCTTTGCAGGAAGGCGGCTGTTTTGGCCTAAGGCTTTTTAATTTCGGGAGCATCATTAGTTTAACTTCTTCTTTTGGTCGGGTTGGAAAATGATTGTTGCTCGTGCTTTGATAAGCGTTTCAGATAAAACAGGAATAGTGGAGTTTGCAAGGGGACTGCAGGGTTGCGGAATAGAACTTGTTTCAACAGGGGGCACTGCGAGGGTTTTGAAAAAAGGCGGTGTTAAAGTGCGCGAGGTCTCCGATTTTACGGGTTTTCCGGAAGTGATGTCCGGCCGGGTTAAAACTTTGCATCCTAAAGTGCACGGCGGAATTCTTTCTCTTCGGGATAGTTCAAAGCATTTGTTGGAGGCCAAGGAAAACGGAATTGAATTTATTGACATGGTTGTCGTCAACTTGTATCCGTTTGAGAAAACTGTTGAAAAAAACGCGGATTTGGAGGAAGTAATTGAAAACATTGACATTGGAGGCCCGGCAATGCTTAGGAGCGCTGCAAAGAATTACAAGAGCGTTGCGGTTGTGTGCAATCCTGATTCTTATAACGAGGTTTTGGAGGAACTTAAAAAGCATAAGAACGCGTTGTCGAGTAAAACCCTTGAATTGCTTTCGTTGGAAGCTTTTTCTCGAACTGCAAGGTATGACGCCGTTATTTCGAAGTACTTGGCGCAAAAGTTTTCAAGTCAAAAGTTTCCAAAAGTTTTGACTGCTTCGTTTGAAAAACAGTTGGATTTGAGGTACGGAGAGAACCCTCATCAAAAAGCGGCCTTTTACGCGGAGGGTTTGGTTAAAGAGCCGTGTGTTGCAAACGCGGAAAAGTTGCAGGGAAAACAGTTGTCTTACAACAACTTTTTGGATGCTGATGCTGCAATCGAGCAAGTCAAGGAATTTTGTGAGCCTTGTTGCGTAATAGTAAAGCACGGTAATCCAACCGGCGTTGGAATTGGAAAAACCGCGTTGGATGCTTACGAAAAAGCCCTTGCTACTGACACGGTTTCTTCATTTGGGGGCATTGTGTGTTTCAACGTTGAGGTTTCAGCGTCTTTGTCTGAACGGATGTCGAAGCGTTTTTGGGAAATAATTATTGCGCCGCGGTTTTCAAAAAAGGCTTTGGAAGTGTTTTCAAGTAAAAAGTCTTTGCGGGTTTTGCTTCTTGACGGGTTGTCTGAGTGCTCGCGTTTTTCCGGGTTGCAGTTGCGTTCGTTGGTAGGAGGCCTGCTTGTTCAAGACCGCAATGTCGGGGTGATGTCCGAGACTGGTTTGAAAACGGTTTCCAAGAAAAGGCCGACTGCAAAGCAGTTGGATGCGTGTCTTTTTGCGTGGAAGGTGGCAAAGCACGTGAAGTCTAATGCTATTGTTTACGCGCTTGAAGACCGCACAATTGGAATCGGTGCGGGGCAGATGAGTAGGGTTGACTCGGCAAGGCTTGCTGTGTTGAAGGCAAAAAACGCCGGCCTTTCGGTTAAAGGTGCGGTTATGGCCTCTGACGCGTTTTTCCCGTTTCGCGACGCGGTTGACGCGGCTTCAAAAGAAGGAATTTCCGTTATTATTCAGCCCGGGGGCTCTCTTCGTGACAAGGAGGTAATAACGGCTGCCGACGAACACGGCATTGCAATGGTTTTAACGGGCATGAGGCACTTTCGTCATTGAATTCGAGCCGATAAGAATAAATGTCTTTTATGGCTTTTAGTTGAAAGAACAGTGTGATGAAAAAGTGGAGGTTTCCTTTGAAGAGTTGAGACGCGTGCAGTTGCATGAAAAAAATCATGCCGCGTTGTCAAGGCTTGACGAAGGCTTTTTTTCTTCTTTTAAAAAGCGTCTTGAGGTCTTGCAGCAAGAATTGGACGACGAGTTTTCACTGGATGCTGAAAAAGAGTACGTTAATTCGTTGAGGATTCTTCGCGAAGTCGTGGAAAGAAGGCAGCAAAAAATAATTACCAAGGCTCAGCGTGATTTTCAAGTCGGCGAGGTTGCAAGCGACGGGCTTGCAAGCGAGGAAAAGCAGTTGTATGTTTCCATTCTCAAGCTGTTTGGGGAACACAAGTCCAACGTGTTGAATGATCTTGCTTTCGAGGATGTGAAAATTGAAAAGCCTTCGGGAAAAGGCGAGATAAAAGTGAAGATTATTCAGGATGTTCCCAAGTTTGTTGGATGCGATTCCAAACAGTGCGGTCCGTTCAAAGCCGGGGAAGATGTTTTTTTGGCCAAGGTTGATGCCGAGCTTTTGGTAAAACACGGGGTTGCAAAAGAGGCAAAACAGCAAATTTACGCTTAATTGTTTTTTGTTGTAAGAATCAAAGCCTTTTTTTAATATAACCTCCAAATTTTATTGACTATTTCTTCCAATTCAAAATTTTTTCTGGAAGGTTTTTGCGATTTTTAAAGAAAGGTGAGTTTTTGAAATGATTGTGCCAAAAAAAGTTAACGGGTACTGCCCTTACTGTAAGAAGCACACAAGTCACAACGTCAAGGTTTCAACTACCAAGATCAAGGCGGGTCGCACCCTTGCTCGCGGAACCAGGAAGCACGAGAGGAAGCTTGCGGGTTTTCATGGTAAAGTAAAGGGGAAAGCCAAAGTCAAAAAGCAAGGCATTCGCAACAAAGTGATGTTGCTTTGCAGTGTTTGCAAAAAGAAGCACGAGCGAATAATAAGCGGAAGGATGAGGAAAAAAGCCGAGGTTTCAAGGTAAGGCCGGGTGTTTTTTTATGAGTAAGTTTTTGAAAGTGCAATGCGAGTGTGGAAACGAAACGGTTGTTTTTGGAGATTCGAAGTCCGACGTGTACTGCCCACAGTGCGGTAACCAAATCGTTTCCTCAAGAGGGGGAAGAGCCAAGGTGAGCTGTAAAATAATTGAAGTTTTCTCCCGTTGAAAAACTTTTTTTTTTGATTTGAAATGATTGTTCCCGAACTTGGAGAGTATGTTTTGGCAAGCGTCAAAAAAATCATGCCTTATGGCGCATTCTGTACTTTGGACGAATACACGGATACAGAGGCGTTTCTTCATATTTCCGAGGTGTCAAGCGGGTGGATTAGAAACATTCGCGAGCACGTCAAGGAAGGGCAAAAAATCGTTGTGAAAGTTTTGCGTGTTGACACTGAAAAACGCCAAATAGACTTGTCTTTAAAACGCGTTACTGAAGTGGACCGCAAGAGAAAAATGGAGGCTTACAAATCCGAAAAGCGCGCGGTTAAACTCTTGGAGAGAGTTGCAACGAAACTTAAAAAGCCTTTTAAGGCGGTTATGGATCAGGCGGGTGCTCCTCTTTCCGAGGAATTCGGCGGATTGTTTGCAGCGTTTGAAGCGGTTTCCCAAGGCGCGTCCCCGTCTTCGAAGATTCCGGCCAAGTGGTTGGAGGCTATAACCTATGTTGCAAGACGGGAAATCAAGCCGAAAAAGGTTTCCTCTCGCGCCGGCTTGTCTTTGAAAAGTTTTGCAGGAGCCGGAGTTGAAAAAGTCAAAGAAACACTTCTTCAAATAAAAAATGCGAGCGATTCAAAAACCCAAGTTGAAGTGCACTATTTGGGCGCTCCCTCTTACTACGTGCAGTTGGTTTCATCTGACCACAAGCGCATTGAAAAAAAACTTGATGCGGTGCAGAAACTTCTTGACGATTCATCTAAAAAAAACGATTTGGAGTTTTCATTGCAGCGTCAAAAAAAATAATAAACGCTAACAGGTAAAAAAAAATGAAAAACAAGCTTTTGAAATGCAGTAATTGCGGCAAATACACTCTGAAACATGATTGTCCGGTTTGCTGTTGCCAAACAAAAGTAGCGCATCCGTCTAGGTACTCGCCACAGGACAAGTACGCGAAGTACAGACGGAAACAATTGGTTTGAACAAAAAGAGTGAAATGCAAATGCCGCGGGAACATCCTTCCTTTCAAAAATCCTTTGTAAAAGAAAAGAAAAAACCCAAGTTGAAAAAGGCGATTTTGGTAGTTGGCTTGCCGGGAATAGGCTTGGTAAGCAAACTGGCTGTGGATCACTTGGTAAAAACACTGGATGCAAAACGATTCGCTACTGTTTACTCTCCGTATCTGCCAAATCAAGTGCTCGCGCTTAAAACCGGGAGACTGCGGTCGTTCAACTTGATGTTTTACCATGCAAAACTAAAGGGGAGGGACGCAGTGTTTTTACGCGGAGATTTGCAACCTTTGACAGTTGAAGGCCAGTACGAGGTGACAGGACGAGTACTATCGTACTTTTCGAGCCTTGGAGGAACCGAGGTTTTGGCAATGGCCGGTTTTGCAGTAAACAAAAAAGGAAAGCCCAATGTTTACTGCACCTCTACAAGCAAGAAAACTCTTGAAAAATTCGTCGAAAAAACGGGCGCTAAAACAACTCCCCAAGTCGTGCCCGTAGTAGGGCTTGCGGGAATGATTCCGGGACTTTCCAACCTCTATCAAATGCGCGGGACCTGTCTTTTAGTGGAAACCCCCGGAAACGTCATTGACCCAACAGGGGCAAAGGTGTTGGTGGAATCTCTTGAAAAATACACGGGAACAAAGCTTGATACGAAAAAACTTGAGTCAAGCGCGAGAAAAACGCAAAAACTAATTCATTCAATCGAGCAACAAGCGCAAAAAGAAGAACAACGCGCAACCTTGTCGGTCCCAGCATCAAAGGAATCGCTTTCATACATCCGTTGAGAAGTGGGGGGTTGCCGTTAAGGCGAATAAGTCATCGAAGCCAATAAATGCTATTCTCTTCTTTTTTTGTTGTGGATAACAACTTTTTGTTTGCAGATTTGCACATTCACTCCAAGTACTCGCGCGCAGTTTCAATGCACATGGATTTGGAGCATTTGGTTCAAGGCGCGCGCCAAAAAGGGCTTTCTGTTTTGGGAACAGGAGACTTCACGCACCCAAAATGGTTTCATGAACTGAAAAAAAAACTTGTTGCCGCAGAGGACGCCCCTGGTTTTTTCGAACTTGCCTCCGAGTCAAGAACGCGCAAAACAGACGGCCGAGTTTTGTTCATGCTTACTTGCGAGGTTGCCACTTTTTTTTCGGATTCAAAAAAAGTGCGCAAAGTGCACCACGTTTTGCATGCGCCTTCCTTTGAAGAAGTGCAACAGTTGAACGATGTTTTTTCCAAGCGCTCTAACCTTTCAGCCGACGGCAGGCCGATGTTTGCAAAAACATCGAGCGCGGAAATGACGGAAAAGTTCTTAGAGTGCGTTCCAAAAGGCGTGCTTGTGCCGGCCCATTGTCTTCTTCCTTCCGAGTTTTTGCATTGCAATTACTCCTTAAAGAAAATTGCGGATGTGAAAAAAGGAGATAAAGTGTTAACGCATAAAGGTCGCTGGCAAAAAGTCGAAAAAGTTCTCAGTCGCAAGTACTCCGGCGAACTTATTCACGTTGTTCCACAATACTTTAGGGAAGGACTTTCGACTACTTCCGAACATCCTTTTTTTGCAGTTAAAACAATTAAAAAATGTAGGTTTACTAACGCTCTTTGCCGACCTGTTTGTTTATCCGTTCCGTCTTGCAAAAAATTACATTTCAAGAAGTATTTCCCGCAGTGGGTTCAAGCAAAAGATCTTGAAATTGGAGACGTTTTGATGTTTCCACGTCAAACTAACGTTAAAGATTGTTCGTTTTTAGACGTTTCTAAATATTTGCCAGAGTACTCGGTGAAAGACGGTTTTCTTTACCTTAAGAATTCTCGTTTCAAAAAAATACCTTCCAAAATAAAATTCAATGAAGATTTTTGCAGATTAATTGGTTATTATTTAGCAGAAGGTTATGTTAATTCCAATAGAGATTCAATTGCTTTCAGTTTTTCTTCAAAAGAAAAAGAGTTTGCAGAAGACGTTTGTTATATTATTAGACAGTATTTTGGTTTAGAACTTTCCAAAAAAATTAAGGGAAAAAGCAAAGGCATTGAATTAGTTTTTTATTCTCAGCCACTGGCCCGTTTGTTCAGGAGGTTGTTTTATACAGACGGAAAAGCAAGAGCTTCTTCAAAAGTACTGCCTTCGTTCATGTTACTGCTTCCTCCTAAAAAGCAAGCACAATTGCTTTTAGGTTGGTGGCGAGGAGATGCAGGATATACTGCGTCTAGACGTTTAGCCACTCAATTTCAAGGAATTTGTCTGAGGCTTGGAATAATTCCGTCAATTGCAGTTGATTCAACTCGAGAATTTGAGAGAAGAGGTAAACATGTGCTTTCTAAAGAAAATCGAAAGATAACCGCAAAGTCGGATTTGGTTGTTTTTTCCAACCTGTCTTTCTTTGAGAATAATTATGCTTTGTTGAGTGATTCATGCTTCAAAAAATTTAAAACAAAAAGAAAAACCAGGCACGGTTGGATAGATGAAAAATACGCGTATCTTCCAATAAGACGTATTGAACGGAAAAAGTACAAGGGGGTTGTTTGTAATCTTGAAGTTGAAACCGACAACTCGTACGTAGCGGAATTTGCTGCTGTTCACAATTGCTGGACGCCGTGGTTTGGAGTGTTCGGGTCGAATTCAGGTTACGATTCTTTGAGCGAGGCTTACGAAGACCAAAGCAAGAATATTTTCGCAATTGAAACGGGAATGTCAAGTGATCCGGCCATGAACTGGCGCCTTTCTTTCTTGGACAACGTTTCCCTTTTGAGTAACTCGGATTCGCACAGTCCGTGGCCTTGGCGGCTTGGGCGGGAGTGCAACGCTTTTCGCTTTGAAGAAGGCAAGCTTTCTTTCGACTCGTTGTTTGACGCGGTGAAAAAAAAGGACAAGCGTTTTGCCTTCACTGTTGAAGTTGACCCCTCTTACGGAAAGTACCACGTGGACGGGCACCGCAACTGCAATTTTTCATGCACTCCGCAGGAATCCAAGAAGTTGTCGGGAATTTGCCCAAATTGCAAGCGCCCGCTTACCATTGGCGTGTTAAATCGCGTTGAAGAATTAGCGGACCGCCTTGAGGGGTTTCAACCAAAAAATGCGGTGCCTTTCAGAACCTTGTTGCCTTTGCATGAATTGATTGCCGCGGTGACCGGCTCGCAGCTTTACACGAAAAAGGTTTCAGGCCAAGGGCAAGTGTTGTTCAACGCGTTTTCCAACGAGTTGAACATTCTGCTCAACGTTTCAGAACAGGACTTGGCACGAATTGTTGACGAAAAGCTTGCGCGCGCCATAATGCTTAACCGTCAGGGGAATATTTTCGTAAAACCGGGTTTTGACGGAGAGTACGGAGTAGCGCAGCTGGAAGTTGAACGCAACGAAGAAAAACGCGCCTCTTCAAATTTTAATGCGGAACAAAAGTCGTTGAACGAGTTTGCAAAATGAAATTAAGTGTTTTTTTGAGAAGGCATTCGCCGGACCTTGACTTTCATGTTACTAAGAGAAGGTCTAATAAACGGCAGTTGAGCTTGCGTTTTTTTTTGCCTCAAAACGAGTTTTCGCAAAAAGAATTAGAGTCGTTTAAACAGGATGCAGTAGAGTTGCATGGCTTTTTTAAAAAATTTGGATTTAAGAAACCCATTTTTAATGGCAAAGAGGTTTTTTTTCGTGCGCCTAATCTTAGCCACTCCAAGATAGACGCTTTTCACTTGCTTTTTGAAAAAAAAATGAAGCGCGTTTTCAACAAGGGCATTGTCGCACATTTTTTGCCCGGTGAAAAGCCGCTTTCGAGAGTGGTTCCAGGAGCGTTGTCTTCACGGTCGTTGGCATCAACAGAGTTCTTGCGCGTTTTCAAAAGTCAAAAACCGTCCGTGGAACTTTCAACAAAGTTGAAAACCACCTTTGGCGGAGAGCCGAAGTTCAACGCGGAAGTGAAACTGATGTTTCCCGAGTTGATTCCTGTTGAAGAATTAAACGCTTTAAGGGCCAAGTTCGCTAATTATAACAGCAGGGTGTTTTTGCAACCTTACGCGCACAAAAGCTCTATTGTTTTGAATCGCGAAATTTCTTCAGCCGAGCTTAGAAAGCTTTACTTTCTTTTAGAGCACCTTGGAAGAAGAACGTACTTGCAGCCTGCTTTGGCTCACTTTACTCCTAAAAACTCGCTTTATCGCCTTGTCCAGTAGTACCAAAACAAGATTATTTCTGCAAGGAAGAAGGCTTCAAGGTCAAATGGGTCAAAAACCTTCATGAAAAACAACAAGGCCATTACTGCACTTGCAAGCAAGAAGAAGGTTAACGGGTCTGTTCCAAAAACGGTTTTTGTGCTTGGTGCTGCAGAGTATGCCGCCGGCGTTTGTGTTTGCCCTCCTTGACTTATAGGAGTAACATTCCCTGTTTTTGGGTCTACTTGCACTGCAAAACCGCATTTCTTACAGTACACGACGTTGTTTTGAGAGTCGACATCCAGGTTCGGGTTGCCGCATTGAGGGCAAGAAACGTTTTCCATATGTTGAACAAAATTAATTTTTCTTTCCTTTTAAATTCTATCCCGTCGCAGTTTTTTCACTTTTTTATTCTGGTTTATTAAATGTTGGCGCAGTTATTACACGCAGATTTTCAAAATGGGAGTGTTTGACAAATTCTTTTATTGGATAAAGGGGATATTTTCAAGACGCAGAAAGTTTTCCCTTGGCCTTTACGGTCAGGTTAATGCGGGAAAAACCAGTTTGGCAAACCGAATTTCCTTGGACTGGCTCGGAGAAGAAGTGGGCAAAGTAAGCGAAGTGCCTCATGAAACGCGCGCGGTGCAAAAAAAAGAACACGTCATGGTAAAATCCAAAGGCAAAACACTTGAAATGAACTTGCTGGACATGCCGGGAATTGCCACCAAAGTCGACTACAAAGAGTTTACCAAGCACGGCTTGTCGAAAAAAGAAGCTCAAACACGCGCCAGGGAAGCCACGCGAGGAATCATCGAAGCAATTAAGTGGCTTGAACACGTTGACGTGGCACTGGTTGTAATGGATTCAACTAAAGACCCTTTGACGCAAGTGAACGTCACTATTCTTGGAAACCTGGAGGCAAGAAAAATTCCGGTAATAGTTGTTGCCAATAAAATAGACGACAAAAAGGCTAAGCCTGCCAGGATCAAAGAAGCGTTTCCGCAGTACCCCGCGGTGAATGTTTCGGCTTTAACAGGAGAAAACATTTCAAAGTTGTATGACACTATTTCAAAGCACGCAAGGTAGTTTGAATAAATGGCAGTTCAAATAGAATTTGTTTCGGCAAAAACACTTGAAGGAAAGGCTTCAGGGGAAAAACTGAAACTGGTCATTGAAGCAGTGAAAAAAAACAAGATAGTTGTTTTGGAAACCCCTCTTTCGCGCGAGGACGAAAAAGAATTAATAAGGCAGACAATGGAGCTTATTTCAAACAAGTTTACAGGAATAGAAATTTCAAGTTTCGGCGAGCAAGCAGAAGACCTTCGCGCCAAACTGATTAAACTACTCGGCGGAAAAACCTACGGCCTGACAATAATCGGCCCGTCAAAACTCGTAAAACAAATAAAACGCCAACCAGACAAACTAAATCTTTTTGCAGGAAAATAAAGGGGAAAGCTTTTCGCATGGTTCGGGAAAAACGAATTGAAGTGCAAAAACCTTTTGACGATTTAGGAAAGGCTTTAGGCAAGACGGCTAAACTGCGTAAAGTAAGCGGCATTACAGTTTACCACAGAATAAGCGATCCTCTGGAAAAAGCTACTCATTCGTTTGACCTTCAATACGAAGTTTCAAGGAAAGAAATAAGCGGTCTTTTAAAGTCAGTGAAAAAGGCTTCGGGCTCCCGCTGGGTTTTTTCCCCGAAGCCTATCGCCACAAGGAAAAAGACAAGTCTTCGCTTGTTGTGAAGGTAAAGGTCAACGACGGAAATAATGAACTGGCAAAGAATTTGGCAAATGCAGCCAGAGACATATTTAACAGGCGCATCAAAAAGCCCTAAGCCGGTGAGGCTAATCTTTAGATATAAAACCTTTTTATCTTCGTTTATCCATTTATTATCGTTGAAGTTTTAATGCCTCACAAGTGTGTCAAGTGCGGAAACATTTACGCCAATAACTCTCCTGAGTTATTGAAAGGCTGTTTGTGCGGAACGCGAGTATTCCTTTTTTTGCGGCCTGAGTCGATGAGTTTGAAAGAGTTATACGAAGCAAACGTTGACGTTCTTGTAAACAACCAGAAAATAAAAGAGTTATCGCAAAAACAGCCAGTGTCAATAGAATTTGAACAGGTTCCAGAGCTTAAACCCCTGAAAACCCAACAAGTCCAAGAAAACACCAACAACACAACGTCTTTGCAAGTGCCGCAAGAACCCGTTTTGTCGGTAACACAAGACTCTGAAAACATCCGAGTAGTGGGAAAAGGGTCATATGAATTAGACTTGGATTCCTTGATGCGCGGAGACCCATTGGTGGTAAAGTCACAAAGCGGGGTTTACTACGTTAAAATAGCCGCTATAAAAAGTAAGAAGTGAGAAAAAAAGAGGTTTGAAAAGTTGAACAAGTTGTTTTTATTGTTTCTTGCACTTGCGCTCTTTGGCTGCCTTCAAGCACAGCCGCAGCCCACAGTTACGCCTGTTGCCACGCAAGTAGTAACGCCGTCTCCAACCCCTGTTCCAACTCCTGTTTTGACTGCGTCTCCCACGCCTCTTGTCACGCCTTCTCCAACGCCGTTTGTGCCCACCATTGAAAGCGTTAAAAGCGATGTTGAAAAGGCAATAAACGACTTTTTCCAAGACACCTTCCCAGACGAAGAGTCTTTTGCCTTCACCGAGTTGTCTTACGAAGTGGGAGGAAGCGTAAAGCAGACGCGAACTTATTACCAAGAAGGAAAAACCTACGGGGTAACGGCTCCAAACAGCCAGTCCGCGCAAATAAGCTACGAGTTTGAACTTGTTGAAGTTTACCCCGGGGAAACCTTTGACAAAGGTTATTCATCTGTAAGTACGGCAACTGTGGAAGGACGCGGAATGACGTATGAAGAGGGAATTACTACTACGAAGTCGTCGATTACGTGTTTTGACGGAAAATTCGGCGTTAGATTCGAGCTTTCAAATCGCGCAAAGCGTTGGAACAGCGACATCCAAGACTGGATGGCTATACATGTAAAAGACGTTTTCAACGCATTGTCAGATGCCTGTCCAAAGTGAAGATTTAAGCCCTAAAACGCTGTTTTACGACCGTTTCAAAATAGGAATTCGGCAAACGTCTAAAAAAACGGAGTAAGCTTTTTATATTGACTTTAGGTTAAACCTTCTGCCCATCAGACGGAAATACGAAACGAATATAGTATCGGCGTTTGTCGATAATTAGATAGTTTTTTATTTTGTCTGAAGGCAAGTATATGAAAAAGACATGTAGTGTCTTTTGTATGACAAACGAAACTGGTTCTGTTGATATCCAGAACTGGTTAGGTGGTAAAAAATGAAAAGCATGAATGTCAAAAGAATTGCCGCCGTCGCAAGTGGAGCCGCATTAGTCGGAGCCGCTTTGGCCGGAGCAGTTTCAGTAGACACCAATGGACTTGCAGGTTTTTCACTCTATAGTGGTGGAGAGCCTCAAGTGAAAGTCGTCATCGGTGGAAAATCCCAACCGTCTGACGCTGTCGTAGGCGCAAACATTGCCGCAATGCTTGGCAACCTCGCGTACGTCGACAAGAATTTGGAAGTACAAGGAGTAAGCGGTCTTGCCTGTACGGGCGCTGCAACTGGTTGTGCTGTTGACGATTCCTCGAAGAAGGTTTCGTTGTCAGTAACTGTTCCGGGTGTGAGCTCTGCAAACGCTTACTTGATGAAAACGTACATTCTTGACAACTTGGACAGCCAATCAGAGATAACGAAGGACTCTACAACCACCTTCGATGGACAAATCTCAAGCATCCAAGGATCGTCCAAGCTCGTTACAAAGGACCACACTGCAGTTTTGAAGTTGCCGAACTCTGGAAAGATCAGCAACCCAAAGAACTTGAACGTGGTTCAAGAGCAAAAAGTGTACTTGTTTTCAAAGACAAGGTACGATGAGAGCACTGACTACAAGCAGGTTATTGCACAAGATCCTCGTGCAATCTACTCTACGACGTTCTCCGACCCTATCCCAGTTTGTTGGGACACTTCGAAGAACAGGTCTGGAAGCGATGTATGCCAAGACTCAGACAAAGTTGAAAAATCCCACACCAAGATCAACTTTCTTGGAAAGACTTGGGTAATAACTGGATACGCTTTGACTGTTGCCAACGGCACTACGCTGAAGAGTATTACTTTGGGTCAGGAAACGGCTTACAGTCCGTACATGAACATCGACGATGAAATCACGGCATCCAACGGAGCCAAAGTGAAATTGAAGTCAGTTTCACCGTTTGGTTACGGGGGAAGCAACGTGCCTTATGCCTCGTTCGAAGTCACGTCCGCAAGCGGAACAGTGACTACTGAAACCCTTCAGACTGACGAGGAAAAGGAAGTCGCCGGAGTTGTACTCAAAGTAAACAAAGTATTCCCGGGTGTGAACAACGTCAACTACGCAGACGTTTCGCTTTACTCCGAGAAACTGACTTTGGACAACAACGTTCAAATCGACTCGACAACGCACAAGTACTGGTATGCAAGCGTTGCAACTTCAACTGTCGGATCCTCAGTTGCATTGGCGAACCTTTCGCTTTACAGCACTGGAGACCCCGCCAAACAGAAGTTCAAGGCAGGCGACTCGTACACTTTGATCAGAGGAACTGAAGCCTTCAAGTTCTCTTACGACGGACTTGACTCAGTAACCACTGACTCGTTGTCGTTCAACGTTGGAAACAACACGTTGTACACAAACGCAACCGCCTCTGTGGCTGGAAGATTCGTTCAAATCACATCAACGATTTCAAACGCCTTCCAGTTCGGTTCCGTGAGCACAAGCACAATTTACGTTGCTTTGCAAAACGGTTCTTCCGCAAGTGGTGGAGCAACAGCGCCTGCAGTACACAACGGAACGTTCGGTCCTGCAACGTATTATTACCAGAACCCAACAACTGGTTACTACGTTGCAACAACTGGAAACGTGACGTACTACTACAGCGCTTCCGAGACAACCAACTTGGGTGTAACTGGAAACAACACCAGGGCATTCGTTTGGCTCAAGGAGTACAACGAAGACAACCAGGCCGGAGTT
>JBHHTN010000017.1:0-16446 GCA_046753405.1 Candidatus Micrarchaeia archaeon
GCGTGCTTTTTTTGGCGTTAAGGTGTGTTGCCAGCTCTTGGAAAGTCATTGGTTTCTCTTTGAGCGCTTCCAAGACTTGTATGGTCAACTCTTTTTTTCGGTGAGAAAACGAAAAAGAATCGGATATGAAGTCATAGATGGTGAACTGGCCCGATTTTATTTTTGCCAGCTCGTCTTGTTTTACCCTAAAGTACGCGTATGTTTGTGATTTTTGTTTTTCATAGTGGTCGCGCGTTTTCCCTGTTCGTTTTTTGGTTTGCGCGGTTTTACTTTGGCGTATCTGTTGGGATAACTCGTCCATTGTGTTTCGTTCAAGAAAATAAACATCTTGCAAGTTTAAAAGCGCCTTTGTGGCCGCCCGCAGATAACCCCGCACCCCCCACACTTCCAGTATTCGGAGTTTTTTGGGCTGCGTTGTGAAAAAGTCTTTAAAGAAGTTGCTCGTGTTCTTATTACGCGAACGCGGTGTTCTTAGTGATTTTGTCTAAACCCGAAATTTTGAAAGCTGTGAAAAAAGGCGACCTCGCCGTAACGCCTTTTGACAAAAAAAACGTTGGGTGTTGTTCAGTGGACTTGACTCTTTCAAATGAATTTTTGCTTTTTGAGGGAAAGGGACACCATCCGTTATTGGTTCATGAAAACACTTACGCTAGTGAGGAATTCAAAAAACACACTAAGAAAGTGGTTTTGAAGGGGGGAAACGGCATTCTTCTTGCTCCGGGAGAACTTGTGTTGGGCCAGACTAAGGAAAGGGTTCGGCTAACGCAAAACCTCTGCGCTAAAATAGAAGGAAGAAGTAGGTTTGCTAGGATTGGGTTAATGGTGCATGTAAGTTCCAGTTTTGTACAGCCTGGCGTAAACAACAAACAGGTGTTGGAAATCGTTAACTTTTCCCCGTTTAAACTTGTGTTGGAGCCGGGAACAAAGATTTGCCAGCTTGTGTTTGGACAGGTGAAAGGAAAAGCGAAGTATGGTGGAGTGTTTAGAGAACAAGATGGTTTTTGACGGAAAAAAAATTACGCGGGTGTTTCTAAGACGTGTCTAACGAGGTTATAACAAAAATAAAAGCACGCGAGGTTTTGGACTCGCGGGGGAACCCGACTGTTGAAGTTGAAGTTTCAACCAGTAAGGGTACTTCGCGGGCGATGGTTCCAAGCGGAGCGTCAACAGGCGCGCACGAGGCATGCGAATTACGCGATGGCGGAACGCGCTATGGTGGCAGGGGCGTGTTGAACGCGGTGAGGAATGTGAATGAAAAACTTTCCAATAAACTTGTTGGCATGAGTGTTGGTGACCTGAAAACGCTGGATGAGGAGATGATTGTGTTGGACGCAACGCCAAACAAAGCCGCCCTTGGTGCAAACGCAATTTTAGGAGTGAGCCTGGCATGCGCCCGCAACGCCGCGTTGTGTCAAAACACTCCTCTTTACAGTTATATAAGCGCGGTGTGCGGTGGAAAACCGGCTATGCCTTGCCCGCAATTCAATGTTTTAAACGGGGGCAAGCACGCTGGTTTGGAGCATGACGTGCAAGAAACAATGGTGTTACCAACTGGTGCGGAAAACTTCAAAGAAGCCTTGCAAATGGGAACCGAAACGTATCATGTTTTAAGGGGTCTTTTGAAAAAAAAAATCAGGTCTCGCTCAACGCTTGTTGGGGACGAGGGCGGGTTTGTCCCAAACACTGGAACTGAGGGGAAGCTTGAATTGTTAACACAAGCAATAGAGCAAAGCGGTTACGGCGACAAGTTGCGGATTGGCCTGGACGCGGCCGCAAGCGAGTTTTTTGAAGATGGAAAGTACCAAATAGGTGAAAAAACCTTTTCCCAAGGAGAGCTTGTGGACTATTACTCAGAACTTTCTGAAAAATTCAAGATTGTGTCAATTGAAGATGGAATGAATGAAGATGATTGGGATGGTTGGGTGGTGCTTACTGAAAAAATCGGCTCGCGCGTGCAGATTGTGGGGGACGATTTGCTGACAACCAATCCTGCGAGAATCAAAAACGCGGCTGAAAAAAAGGCGTGCAACTCTCTTTTGCTTAAAGTGAATCAAATAGGAACGCTGACCGAGTCGCTTGATGCGGCAAGAATTTCAAAAGAAAACAATTGGAGCGTGGTAGTATCGCATCGCTCTGGGGAAACCGAAGACGCGTTCATTTCGGATTTATCCGTTGGAATCGCGTCAAGCCAAATTAAAACAGGCGCTCCAGCACGAAGCGACCGAGTTGCAAAATACAATCAGTTGTTGAGAATAGAAGAAGAACTGTTGGAAACCGGTCACCGCCCCGAGTATGGTGGGCGGATTCTCGGTTGAAGGTTTGGAAAAAAAAATGGAAAAAATTTTACTGGTTGTATTTGACGGTCTTGGAGACCGGCCGTTAAAAGAATTTGGAAAAAAAACCCCTCTTGAGGCAGCAAAAACCCCGAACTTGAACGGACTTGCCGCGATGGGGACGTGCGGGCAGTTTAATTCCATCGGGGTAGGCGTGCGGCCGGGAAGCGACACCGCGCACTTGTCGCTTTTTGGTTATGATTTGACTGCAGACTACCGCGGCCGCGGCCCCATTGAAGCACTTGGGGTTGGTTTTGATTTAAGGGACGGCGACGTGGCGTTCCGCGCTAATTTTGGAACCGTTGACGAAAACGGAAAAATTGTTGACAGGCGCGCAGGCAGGATAAAAGACGTTTCAAGTCTTGCGAAATCCATTTCAGGCAAAAAAATTGGCGGCGTTACGGTTTTTGTTGTTCCAAGCGTGTCTCACCGCGCGGTGCTTGTTTTGCGGGGTGCTGGTTTGAGCGCAGCAGTTTGCGACGGCGACCCCCATAAAGACGGCAGGTATCCTATAAAAATAACTCCAACCAGTCAAAAGCCGTCCGCGAAAAAAACCAGCAAGGCGCTAAACGATTTTTTGTCGTTCGCAAGCAAAACTTTGAAAAACCACGCGCTCAACAAAAAGCGGGCGGACGCTGGGAGGCCGCAGGCTAACTATCTTTTGGTGCGCGGTGCGGGCGTTTACAAAAAGCTATTGGGCTTTGAAAAAAAATACGGTTTGAAAGCGGCGTGTGTTGCTGGCGGCGGCCTTTACAAAGGGGTTTCGCGTTTGGTCGGGATGCGTGTTTTGAATGTTAAAGGCGCCACGGGAACGCCCGACACTAATGTTGAGGCAAAAGTTTCTGCCGCGCTAACCGCGCTTGACAAACACGATTTTGTGTTCTTACATTTGAAGGGCGCCGACGCTGCGGCCGAGGACGGAAACGGCGAAGCTAAAAAAGAGTTCATTGAAAAGGCAGACGCCGCGCTTTGGCCTCTTTTGAAGTTGAAAAACACAATTGTTTGTGTTACTGCTGATCATTCCACCCCGTGCGCGTTGAAGATGCATTCTGGCGACCCATCACCAATTCTTTTTTATGGCCAGGGCATCCGCACCGACGGGTCTCCGGTGAAAAAGTTTGGAGAAAGGCAGTGCGCCAAGGGCGATGTGGGCCGCGTTTTTGGGAAGGATTTGATTTCGGAACTTTTGAATTTGTCTGGCCGCGCCAGGCTTGTAGGCGACTGATTTTTTTCGGTTTGGCACCAAAACCATCAAAAACCCCAACAAACAATATAATAGTGGAAGCGGGGGGCCTGCCCGCTTTTGTTGTTTAAAAAATGGCTAAGTTTGTTTGTCAGAATTGTCGTTTGAATTTTGATGCGCATGGGGCAACCGCGTGCCCGCGGTGCACCAGCCGCCGCTTGCAAGAAGTCGGAAAACCCGCAAACGAAGAGGGAACCGACGGCCAAAAACAAAGAGTTTATTCTACAAGCGGCCCGGTGCTGGGCGAGTCCAAGGAGAGCTGGAAGCGCTTTCATAACTTTGACGTTAAGGCGTGCCCGGACTGCGACGGAGCAGATTTTGAGTTGAACTGGAAAAGAAAGGAAAAAGTGTGCAAGAAATGCGGTAGCGTGTTGCCGTTGCCGCGAAGAACCGCGTGATCGTTATTCTCTTTTCAAAGCAGAACCAGTTGAAAACAATATCAACGCGGCCACAAACAAGATTCCGTCCCGCGCCTGCTCTAAAAACACCGAGCCAACGCCAACAGTCGCTATTTTCCACAATTCCAAACCCGCGACGGCAAGACCGGCTGCAAGGAACACATCACCCCAAACAGGGCGCGGAATTCCGCGTTCAAAAAAACCCATTGTGAAAACCTAACATTGTAGAACTTTTTACAAGCGCGGTTTAAAAAACCAGGGGGTGTTTCCAAAGACCAATAATCTTTAATTAATTGGTCGTCACTTTTACTTGGGAAGATCAAAGCAAGACAAACTCTAAGAAACTTTTAAACTCAAATGGGAGGTTTGGAAAAAAAACCAAATGTCTTCTTTTGGCCGCTACCGCGGCAAAACCGGAACAATTACTGTAAAGCGCGGGTTTGCGTTAATGCAAAAAGGCGGCGTTATAATGGACGTGGTCAACGCAGAGCAAGCGAAGCTTGCCGAAAAAGCGGGAGCCGTAGCAGTAATGGCATTAGAACGCGTGCCTGCGGACATTCGTGCCCTGGGTGGCGTTGCCCGCATGGCAAACCCAAAAAAAGTCAAGGAGATTATTGGCGCGGTTACAATTCCAGTTATGGCAAAATGCAGAATAGGCCACATCGCGGAAGCGCAAGTACTGCAGTTTTTGGGCGCGGACATGATCGACGAGTCGGAAGTGCTCACGCCTGCTGATGAAGAATTTCACATTGACAAAACCAAGTTTACAACTCCGTTTGTATGCGGCTGCCGCAATCTGGGGGAGGCGTTGAGAAGAATTAATGAGGGTGCGGCAATGATTCGCACTAAAGGAGAGCCGGGAACCGGAAACATAGTCGAAGCCGTGCGGCACATGAGAAAAGTAAAATTGGAAATCGCGGCACTTGAAAACGCGAGTGCGGGTGCCCTTGCAAAAAAAGCTGGCGAATACCGCGTGCCTGTTGAATTAGTCAAAGAAGTACGCGGTCTTCAAAGGTTGCCGGTGGTTAATTTTGCTGCGGGAGGCGTTGCGACCCCTGCAGACGCGGCGTTGATGCTGCAATTAGGGGCGGACGGGGTTTTTGTCGGAAGCGGGATCTTCAAGTCAAAAGACCCCGAAAGGTTTGCGCGCGCAATTGTCGAGGCAACAACCAAGTTTGACGACGCGTCGGTTGTTTCAAGGGTTTCCGAGGAATTAAGCGAAGCGATGAAAGGCGTGGACATCAAAGACATTGCGCAAAACCAAAGAATGCAGGACAGGTCCGAATAATTTTCTTTTTCTGGTTTTAGGCCGGGGTTGAAATGGGAGAGCAAAACACGAACTCTGCGCCGGTTGTGGGGGTTTTAGCGGTTCAAGGCGCGGTAAGCGAACACATCGCGTCGCTTGAAAATGCTTTTTTCAATTTGAAGATTAAAGGCAGCGCGAGAGCAATCAAGTTTCCAGAAGAACTTGCCGCTTGCGACGCGCTGGTTATTCCTGGCGGGGAGTCCACGACAATTTCCCGAATGCTTTTGGGAAACAATTTATTTGCGCCAATAAAGGCGCGCGCGGAAAAAGGAATGCCCGTCATGGGCACGTGTGCGGGCATGGTTTTGCTTGCAAAAAAAGGAGGCGCTCAAGTCAAGAAAACAAAACAAAGGCTTTTGGGCTTGATGGACTTCGCGGTCGAACGCAACGCGTTTGGCAGGCAAAACGAAAGCTTTGAGTCCAATGTTGAACTCTCTTTTTCAAAGAAGCGGTTCAACGGCGTGTTTATTCGTGCGCCGGCTCCCACGAAGTTGTTTGGAGCCGCAAAACCGATCGCTAAACTGGGAGAAAAGGTTGTCGGCGTCCGCCAAGGCGGCCTTGTCGCTTTTTCGTTTCACCCAGAACTAACCGGCGACTTGTTGGTGCACGAGTGGTTTTTGAAAAAGACAGTGGTTTGATTTTAGTCCCGTTTTTTGGGCTTATTGCGGGCAGGCCGTCGTTAGCGTGTTGGTGAGAACTTTGTTTTCATCGTTTGTTGCGGGGACAAAGTAATGGAACAAGGTTTGTTCGGCGTGGCACAACATGTAAACATCGACGATTTCAAGGTCTCCCGAACGCGTTTTTTCATATACTATTTTCCGGCCGTCTGTTGTTATCGTTTCTTTTTCGACGGGAAGCGTTTGTTTTTCTCCGGTGTTGATCGCGGTGAACGAGTATCTCACCCGGCCGTCTTTTCGAGCGGAAGCGCAGGAAAACTCCCGCCGGTTTTGCAGGCTGTTTTCCTGGCAGAAAAGCTTTTCCGTAAGCGCGTTTTTAGTGATTTTGTCAACTTCTTCCTTCAGTTCTGTTATCAGCGTGCTTGAGTTTTTTCCCACGTACGGCGGGGGCGTCGGGCTTTCAATGGGCGTGCGTTCTTTAAGCGTTTCTACAAGCGAAAGACAGCATTCTGAAAACACTTTTTCGCCACATTGTTTTTCAAGGAATTCAAAGCTTTCTTCGGTTGCCGGAGCGTTCACGTTACACAAGGGAACGTTTTGCAAACTGTCGCTGTTCCACTGTCCGTTTTTACAACAATAGTATGTGAGAATGCCGCTGTATTTTCCAACGCAACGCTCTCCGTTTGCAGTTTCTTCCACGCAAGCCACAAACGGCGTTGCTTTAGGCGTTACTGCTGGCTTTGCCTCGCACCAAAGGTACGAGTCAATGCACTTGAGCATTGTTGTTTGTAGTTCTTGCGGGCAGCCTCCTTTGGGCCGGACGGTGTGGTTTCCTTGCTCCATGGTGTTTACAGACGCAATGCAGCAAGAAGGGTTTCCAGTTTCAAGGCAAACCTCTTTTAACTGCCCGTAGTAACTGGAAGGCGCGGAGTTAGCGTAGTTGTAGGCTATGAATGCTACTAAAACCGCCGCGGCTATTACGATTGCGGTCATAACCGCGTCATTTTTTTGCCGTGACGACGGTTCCTCCTTTTTTTTAGCGTTTTTTGCCATTTGCGTTTCTTTCTTTTGTGTAGCCTGCTTTAAATCTGTTTTCTCACTTTTTCAATGCGAGTAAACTGCAAGACGAGCGTTTGTCGTTTATGGCGCGCAGTTTTCTTCTTTTTGGCACGAGGGGTTTTCCGCGCAGTAATCGTCGTTTTCCTGGCAAAAAGCGTTCTGGCAGTCATCACAACTAATTTTTTGCTCGGCGGCAGTTATCATCCCGCTTGCTTCAGGCGGCGTCAAGTATGAGAAGGCCGCGGTTGCAAACAAAACTAGTAGTACTGCAATTGCAATGAATTTTGCCTCCGGCATGGTTGTTCAGGTTGCCTCGTTGTAAGGCGTATGGCTGTCAAAGTATTTAACGACGACGCATTTGCCGTCAGATTTAAAAACAGTTTAAGCAGTAGCGGGGGCAGGATTTGAACCTACGGTCTCCGGGTTATGAGCCCAGCGGGCACTCCTGGCTACCCTTGAGGCCAAAAAAAAGCCGCTGACAAAAAAAAAACGAAGTTTTCTTCTGGGCTTTTTTATGGTTACCCCGCTATTTCTTTACGAGAATTAGCCAAGAGTTTTTTTCGCGGTCTGTTGGTATTCTTTAGGTGGGGTACTGGTTAATATCTTTTTTCATGACTTGACGAGTTGTTTTCCCAGCAGGCTTTCCATTTCTTTTATTTTACGCTCAGTGCTTTTGAGTTCGTCGCCGTTTTTCATGTATTTAAGGTTTGAATTGCATTTTGGGCAGCGGAATTGAAGGTCCATGGCGTTCTCAAACTCGTGTTTTCCACACCCCTTTCTGCATTTGTAGTACATTGTGCTTTGGTCGGTTACCGTCTTTAACAACTCGGCGTATTGTTTTCGTTTCATTTGCAAGTAGTTTTGCACAGCGCGTTCGGGGTTGACCTTCCAAGTGTAAGTGAACCAACCGTTTGTCATGTTTTTATCGCGCTTGTATTCGACGATTCCAAAGCTGTGCAAGTGGTTGAGTATTGATCTTACTTCGGCGATTTTGAGGGTTGTTTTTTCTCCGATTATCTCGTCGGTTGCGCCGTTTATAACGCAATCCATGACGTTCACTGCGGGTTGCCCTCCGACTTCCTCTGCAAAAGAGTAAATGTGCGGAACAACGGTTTCGTCGATTTTTGGTTCTTCTTCGCAAGGAGCGGGCTTGTTCTTTTTTTGTTTTTTAGAAGAAGCACTTGAAACGGTTTTTTGTTTCTGGATTGCCCTGCTCTTGCGCGACATACTTTCCTTTTACACAGACAAGTTATTTATATGTTTATCTTTTTTTTCTGACTTGTTTTCCTGCCTTTGAAGGAATTATTTTAATTTTCCAACCAATAAATTTTTTTTTCAAATGCTTTTGCAACAATTCGTGCAGGAACACTGCAAGCGCGGCAACTTCCGAGTGCGGTTGGTTGCCTATCGACACGTTTAAGTCGCACAACCCATAGACTTGCGCGGGAACTTTTTCAGATCCCACAACCAACAAGATGTTTTTTGACGTTTTTATTTTCGGCAAGGCGGTTTTCAAGGGCACGCCGTAGAATGTCAAGTGCACTTTGACGCCGTCAAAGTTTGTTATTATTTTTTTCCAGTCTGTACAATACTCGGCCGCGAAGTTTCCTCCCCACTTTTCACTTGTTTTATTAACCGTTTGCAGTATTTTTTCGTCGTGCTGTCCGCTGAATATTATTTTGTCCGCGCCGAAGGCTCGCGCAACCAGCGCGCAGTGAGTGCTGACGCGCTTGTCGCGGGAAATTCGGTGGCCAAGCCTTAAGACGACAATCATTTTTTTTCCACGCTCGTTGCGAATGGTTCTTTAATCTTTTAGGAGTAAAGTTATTACGCTTTTTTTTAAACTTATTTTCACGGGCTCATAGCTCAGCTTGGTAGAGCGTCCGGCTCTTAACCGGACGGCCGAGGGTTCGATTCCCTCTGAGCCCGCTTCACACTTCTTTTTAAATCACGAAACGTTTATATTAGACTGGCGTTCAACAATTATTTACGGATTCTGTAAAGGTGGGTTGAACTGGTCGCCGTATCAAACTAATTCTTTTTACGCGCGATCAGTTCATATTTTTCATTCGGTATAGCGGACTTTTTAGCCAAAGCTTTTTCTTTTTTCACAATCTTTCTTTTTAAAAGAAAAGGCGAGGGGTTTTTTTGAGGGTTCCGGTTGCAACATTATTGCTTTGTGTTTCCATAGTCGGCGTTTACTTTTTTCTATCTCAAGGCGCGGCGTACATTCCGAACCAAGAGTTTTACAACCTTGCCGCGACAACGATTAAAAACGCGCAAACCGGAGTACTCTCTCATTTGTTTATTCACGTTAGCCTTGAGCACTTGGTAGGCAACCTTGTTCCACTGCTTATCTTCGGCGCGTTGTTGGAATTCGGTGTTGCTGGGTTTGACGTTTTTGTAATATTTTTTTCTTCTGGGCTTTTAACTGGCGCGTTTTTTTCCTTTCTGAATCCGGGAACCCCGCTTGCGGGGGCAAGCGCGGCAATTTCAGGGGTTATGGGTGCGGCGTTGTCATTAAGCCCGCGGAAGGCGTTGGTTCTTTTAATTGCCGTTCCACTTTCGTTGTCGTTTCTGTTTATTCCCGCGGTTAACCTTGCCTCCGAACAAGCTAAAATTCAAACTCAAAAACAAATCATTTAAAAAGAGGCCCAAGTGACGCAACTTGTAAAACTAAACCGTACAATTGAAGCGAAAAGGGTTTCCCAAGACGTTGCAATCCTTAAACAACGCGAGAAAGTCAACGTTGAGGGTTCTTCGCGGGAAAAAGAAGCGCAAACGAGTTTTGCGGTTCACTTGTTTGGCGCGGTTGTTGGAGTGGGGTACTTGTTTTTGTTTAGGCGGAAGTTTTTTGAAAAAGGAATTGACGACTTTGAAAAGTTGGGGGAGCAACTGTTTTTTTTAAGGGAAAAAATTTTGCAGGAAGTCAAAAGGTTCAAGAAGTGAGAAAAAAGCAGAGGGAGGGAGTCGAACCCCCCTATTCCGATTACTGCATTTTCTTTCTTGATACGGAAAAAAATCCAACAAGCCCGTTGTTTCAGTTGAGTTTTTTCTTTCTAAAGAAAAAAAGTAACTGCAGTCGGACGCGTAGCCGCTCCGCCACCTCTGCAATTGGGAGTAACTTTGTCTGTTTTAAGGGTTAAATTACTTTCCAGTAAGCTCTTTGTTTTGGTAGTCTTTGATTGCCGCGTGCAACGCGTCGGCTGCAAGGTTAGAGCAGTGCATTTTTATTGGTGGCAGGCCTTCCAGCGCGTTGGCAACGTCTCCGCGCGAAATTTTAAGCGCGTCTTCAACGGTTTTTCCCTTGGCAAGGTCGGTGATCATGCTGCTTGTTGCAACGGCCGCTCCGCAACCAAACGTTTTGAACTTTATGTCTTCTAAAACATTGTTTTTGACTTTAATTGTTATTTTCATTTGGTCTCCACATACCGCGTTTCCCACTTCTCCTACTCCGTCCGCGTTTTCTATTTCGCCAACGTTGTGGGGGTTTTTCAAGTGTTCCATTACTTTTTGCGAGTACAACTCCATTTTTCAATTCACCTTTTTTTTTGGGGTTTGTACAGCGGAGACATTTCCCGCAGGTTCCCAACAACTTCCGCGATTGCGTTAATCGTGTAGTCGACGTCTTCTTCGGTTGTACTTGCGCCCAAGGTAATGCGTAGGGAACCGTGGGTTTGCTCGTGCTTCAATCCAATGGCAGTTAAAACGTGCGACGGTTCAAGCGAGTGCGTTGAACAGGCGGAGCCCGTTGACGCGGCGATGCCGCGCATGTCCAGGTGCAAAATCAAGCTTTCCCCTTCGATAAAGGAAAAGCCGAAGTTCGCGTTGTGGGGAAGACGTTTTTCTTTGTCGCCGTTTAACCACGCGTCCGAAACTTCTGATAAAACCCCGCGTATTAGTTTATCGCGCAATGCTTTCAGGCGGGAGCTTTCGTTTTCCCGGTTTTGTTGTGAAAGTTCCACTGCTTTTGCAAAACCAACTATTCCCGCAACGTTTTCGGTTCCCGAGCGTTTTCCCTTTTCATGCCCGCCCCCGAAACTTGTTGGTTCGTACGAAACCCCTTTTCGTGCGTATAACAATCCAACGCCTTTTGGCCCGTAGAGTTTATGGCTCGAGACGCTTAGGAAGTCAACGTTCAGTTCACAGACGTTTGTCGGAATTTTGCCGACGCTTTGCACGGCGTCACAGTGAAAGGCAATGTTTTTTTCTCGTGCGAGTTTTCCAATTTCGGAAATCGGCTGGATTGTTCCAATTTCGTTGTTGCCGTGCATAACTGAAATTAGTATTGTTTTGTTGGTTATCGCGTTTTCAACGTCTTCTTTTTTCACTATTCCTTCTTTGCCAACTGGCAAGTAGGTTACTTCAAAACCGTTTTTTTCCAAAAAATGGCACGCGTTTAAAACCGCGTGGTGTTCTATTGAGGTTGTAATTATGTGATTTCCTTTATTTTTTCTTGCCTGTGCAAGGCCTATTAGTGCGAGGTTGTCGGACTCTGTTCCTCCGCTTGTAAAGACGATTTCATCGGTTTGCGCTCCCAGTGCCTTGGCGCATTTTTGTCTTGAGGCCTCCAACGCTTCTTTTGCGTCGCGGCCTTCCGCGTGCAGGGAGGACGAGTTGCCGTATTTGTCTGAAAAGAAGGGCTGCATTGCTTGCACTACTTGTTTTGCAGCAGGGGTTGTTGCAGAGTGGTCCAGATAAATTCTTTTCATGTAATTCACGTTTAGCACGCGGTGTGGCAAACGTTGCACGAAACCTTGTTTGGAACAAAGCCGTCTGCCAAGTGCATTTTGCACAAGGCCTTGGAGGCGCGCAAGTCTTTGCAAATGCCGCACACTTTTTTTTCAAAACTAATTTTTTTGTCGGCGTAGCCTTCAACCAACTCGCCAACAGTCTTTTCGGTTGCTTTGTCAGTTGCAGTTGCTCTTTTTTCAGATAAATACTGCGAAACAGCAGCGCCGGTAAGCCCAAGTTCAAGCGCGACTTCTTTCTGTTTTTTATTTTCGCGCACTCCCCTTTCCACGAATTTTCGGCGTATTACCGGCAGAACGCGTTTTACCACTAACTCGCAAGGAATCATAAGAGTAAACTGGCTACTTCAGACCTTAAAAAGTTAACGGCGTTAATGTCGGTGGTGTTTTTTCTTCTTGCCAAAATTGTGAAAACAAAAGGCAAAGGGTTTTTACTTGAATACGTCTTCGATTTTTTTGACGGTTATGCCTTTGTCGGTTATTTCCATTGGGTGGATTTCAAGGGAGTGCTTGGTTCCGCGCATTTTGCGGATGTACAAGGTGCGTGTTGCACCGGTTCCAACTCCCAAAAAGTTGAGGAGAATGACTCCGTCGGCTATGTATTCTTCTACTTCGTATTTTGAGAAGAGCATGCTTTGGCCGCTTCCGAAGGATTGTTCTGGGATTTCGGTTGTCATCACGGTTGTCAAACCGCTTCTTGAGAGAATGTACGCTATTTTCAGGATTGTTCGGCGTACTTCGGATTGTTTTTCTAGTTGAAAGCTCATTGCGGGAATGGAGTCTATTACGAGTCTTTTTGCTCCCATGTTCCGGCAAACGCTCAGGGTTTCGATGATGACTCTTTCTATGTCGAGTTGTCCGGGCATCATGGCGTGTTCTTCTTCGGAGGGCATGCCTGCGCGCGCGCTTGTGGCGTCTACTATTGCGAACAACTCGCGTTGTTCGAGTTCTTTGAGGTTCCACCCGAATTTCAACATGTCTTGTCTTAGTTTGTCGGGCATTTCGTCGAATGTAACGTATACCGAAGGCTCGTCGTATTCAACTGCTCCGCGGTATGCGAATTGCATGGAGAAAATGCTTTTTCCGGTTCCGCAGGCTCCGGACACCAGGATGTTTCTTTTTTTCGGCAATCCGCCTTCTACCAGTTCGTCTAGTCCGTAGATTCCGCTTTTTGTTCTTTCCATTTTTGTTATGCAATTATTTTTTCTTGGCTTAAAACCGTTTTGTTTTCAACCTTTTAATGAGGTCTTCAAGAAAAAGGGCGCAGGCCGCATCGGAAGATGTTGCTACAAAGGCGGCGGGGGTTTCCCTCAAAGCGCTTAGCGGCAAAAAAGCCCACTGTTTTCGGTCTTTTTTCCAGGCAATGAATACGGGGATGCTGGTTGCGCGTTCCCACTCGCGCATTGTTACTGCTTTGGTTTTTTCAATGTGCAAATAGTCTGATTTCCAGGCCTTGCATTCCAGTGCACAGTTTCCAGTAGAGCTTAACACAAGCAAATCCGGGCTTTCGCCGTCTGTTCCGCTTCCGCCTGAGCGTACTACGCGAAAGCCTTTTTGTTCGAAAGTCTTTTTCAAGGCGCGTTCGGCGTTTGCTCCCTTCAAGTATTTTGTGTTTGTCATGCTTTTGTTCTTAAGGCAAAATAAACGCGCATCGACTTAAAATAACCCGCAAACCGGGTTTCCAATGAAAAGCCGCCGGTTCGTTTTTTGTCGTATACGTTGTTCGTCGTTTGTGTGAATGTATTTATAGTTCCTTTGTCAAAAAGTACTCTTGAGAGTGTTTATGGAAACAGGGATTAAAGTTGGAGACTGCATGACAACGAAGTTAGTCACCATTAGCGGTAAGGCTTCCATAATTGATGCTGCTCGCAAAATGAACGAATGCGATGTGGGCAGCCTGCTTGTAACAGATTCAAAGCAAAAAATATACGCAATTGCAACCGAGTCTGACTTGGTTCGGAAAGCCCTTTCAACGGGCAACTTAAACCACGAGATAAAGGATGTTGCAAGTTTTCCCCTTTTGACCGTTCCGGCAACGTCGGACGTTTCACAGGCCGCAAAGCTAATGGGTAAAAAAAGCATTAAGCGACTTATAGTTGTTTCTGCAGGAAAAATAGCAGGGATAATATCTTCAAAGGATATTGTTCGCATCTCTCCTTCTTTGTATGACCTGATTGCAGAGCAACAACGCATTAAAGCTGAAATACCGGCTTGAAAAAAGATCGTTGTTTTTTTTTTGCTTTTGCAAAATTCAAGAAAAAAAATTTTTTGAATGAAAACGGCAACGACGGCTAACTTGTAGTTTTTTTTCCAGTTGACGGTTCTTGTGCCGCGCGTTTTTTTGGATGACTGTGCGGATCCCCGCTCCTGTTTTATTTAAGGGGAAAATGACGCTTCACGTCGACAGAAGCGCGCGGCTTTTTCCATTTTTTGGCAAGTTGGTTGCAAAAAAGAGCGTTGTTTGCCGTTGTAAAAAAAGAATACGGAGTTGAATTTGATAAGATGGCAAAAACATACCTTGACACAGTTAAGTATTTGGTTAAGGCAAATTTTGAAGTTGACGGACTAGTTGAAAAACCAGATATTGTCGGCGCTGTTTTCGGTCAAACCGAGGGGTTGCTTGGCGACGACTTGGATTTGCGTGAATTGCAGAAAAGCGGGCGAATTGGAAGAATTGAAGTTGACATGAATGTTCGAGGAGGCAAAAGCCGGGGGACTATTGTTGTTCCGTCGAGTTTGGACATGGTTGAAACGAGTATTCTTGCGGCTGCCCTTGAGGTTGTTGACAGGATCGGGCCGTGTGATGCGAGAATAAGTGTTACGCGTATTGAAGATTCCCGCAACGCAAAACGCAAGATTGTTTTGGATCGTGCGCGTTTGTTGTTGAAGTCCTTGCTCACTTCCGAAATTCCGGAGAGCAAGGAACTGACTGAGCTTGTGCGCGAGGACGTTAAAAAATCCGAGATTTCGGTTTACGGAGAAGACAAGTTGCCCGCCGGACCCGCGATTGCCTCCAGCGACGCGATAATTTTCGTGGAAGGGAGGGCGGATGTTCTCAACTTATTGAGGAACAACATTGAAAACACCGTTGCAATCGGAGGGGCAAACGTTGGCAAAACAATTGTCAAACTGGGCCAGGAAAAAGAAGTCACCGTGTTTTTGGACGGCGACCGTGGCGGAGACATTATTTTAAAGGAACTGATGCACGCAACGGATGTTGACTTTGTTGCGCGCGCTCCTGTTGGAAAAGAGGTTGAGGAGCTTACGCGCAAGGAACTCATTAAATGTCTGCGTAGGAGGGTTCCGGTTGAACAAGCTGAATCGGCTACTCAGCAGCTTTACAGGTCTCCTGCAAGCGCGGGTTTTTCAAGGTCAGGTGACACGCGGGCTTTTTCAAGGCCAGCTCAAAGCCAGGGGGTTCCGCCTGTGCCAACTCCTTTGCCTGCTAAGGCTCAGAGTGTTTCAAGCGCGCCTGTTCCACAAGACAATGCTGAAGCGCTGAAGGTAAAAAACGTTTTGAAGGAGTTGGCGGGAACTCTTCGCGCCCGGCTTGTTGACCCGTCCATGGGGAAGGTTTCCGAAGTGCCCATCCGTGAAATAATGAAGACGTTGGGTGGTGCGAGTCAGGCGTACGGGGTTATCTTGGATGGCATTGTAACGCAGAGGCTTGTTGACTTGGCAGAGCAGAAAGGCGCGAAGTATGTGGTCGGCTTGCGTGCGGGGAATTTGTCTCGAAAGCCCTCTGAAATGCGCATTTTGCTTGCAGAGTGAAAGTAAAAGTGAAGCGTGTTTTCGCACTTCTTTTTTTCCCTTTTTTTTTCGCGGGTTGCTTGCAGCAGTCCGCAGGTTACGTTGTTGCAACCGACGTGCAAGAGGGGTTTGTTGACGTTGTTGTAAGGATTGACTTTGGCAACGGAACGGTTTTGCAAAAACAAGTGCAAGCAGGAAAAGGGGTTACTACTGCGTTTGACGCGGTTTCACAAGCGTTTGTTGTTTCTTCGAGGGATTATGGGGAACTTGGAAAATATGTTTACGCAGTTGAAGACGTGGTTGAAAACCAGGACAAAAACGGCAAGTATTGGCAGTATTATGTTGACGGAAAACTTGCAGCTGTCGGTGTAAGCGTGTTCGTCGTAGAAGACGACGTTGTTTTAGACTTCAAGTACGAAGAACCGCGGTTCGGTTGATATGCGCCTGCCGTCGTTAGGCGCGGGGGCGTGTGTCACAACAAGGCGTTTATTGCTTTTACTGCTGCCTCCGCGCTTGTCGTGACGATGTCTGTTCCTACTGCTCCGGATGAGATTTCTTTGTCTCCGCGTTTGAGTTTGATTTTCACGTTGATTACCGCGTCCCATCCTCCGGTTACCGCTTCCACTGTGTAGTCGTCAAGGGTTATGTCGTTTATGCCAAGGGCTTGGTAGATGGCGTCTAACACCGCGTTGACGGGTCCGTCCCCGCTTCCGCTTGCTTTTTTCACTTCGTCTTTTCCTTTGCTTGTCAGTTTAAGGGTTACCTCTGCAGTTGGACGCTGCTTGTTTCCGGTTGTGGCCGTGAATTCTTCAATTTTGATTTTTTGTGCTTTGTTGTTTCCCATGATTTGTTGGGCTATTGCCATCAAGTCCGCGTCGGTCACTAGTTTTCCTTTGTCTCCGATTGCCTTTACTTGTCCGAATATTTCTTCCACTTGCGGTTTGTCCGCGTTTATCCCGAATTCTTGCAATTTCATTTCAACGCTTTTT
>JBHHTN010000018.1:0-15395 GCA_046753405.1 Candidatus Micrarchaeia archaeon
ACTACTACGGCGCAATAACCGCCATTCACTCGTTCTTCTGGCACTCCTTCTGCGATTACTACCTGGAAGACGTCAAGCACCGCGTTTACCAACCTGAAACGTTCTCGGCGGAAAGCAAAAAAGCCGCGCAATACACCTTGCGCGAAGGTTTGCAAACCACTTTGAAGCTGCTTGCACCGTTTGCACCGTTTGTAACCGAAGAAATCTACTTGAACCTGGGCTTTGCAAACGCTGAAAAAGAAAAAAGCATTCATTCAAGCCCTTGGCCAACGAACGAGGAAGGTTATATAAATGAGGAAGCGGAGAATAATTGCACGCTTTTACACTCTATTTTGTCCAAAGTGAGAAAACACAAAGCCGAAAAAGGCCTTGCTTTGAACGAGGAATTAAGCAGTATAGACATAACACTCTTCGAACAAGAAGCGCAAAAAATTCCTTTGATTGAAGAAGACTTAAAGGCAACAGGCAAAATAAAAAGCGTTAATGTGAAAATCGGAAAAACCGAAGAAGTTCAAGTGAATGCTTAAAGGATTTGAAAAAAAATGGCAAGAATGCACACTCGAAAAAGGGGAAAGGCAAAATCCCACAAGCCCATCAACGCTCCGGCGCCTACCTGGGTAAAGCAATCAAAAGAAGAAATAATTGAAATTGTAGTTAAACTGGCCAGCGAAGGAAAAAGAGCAAGCGACATCGGCCAAACACTCCGAGACCAATACGGAATTCCCTCAGTCAAAGCAACTGTCGGAAAAACCACCTCGCAAATACTCGACGAAAAAAAATGAACCCCGAATACCCCGATGACTTGCTGAACCTTATTCGAAAAGCCGTGGGGTTGCGAAAACACTTGAAAGAAAACACCCGCGACACGTTAAACAAGCAAAAACTCATCCACATTGAAAGCAAAATCAGAAGACTGGTGTTATACTACCAAGGCAAAAAATTGCCTGAAAAATGGTCTTACAACCCCGAGCAAGCCGCGCTCATCGTAAAATAAATTTTTGCGGCAAAAAGCACACATTGGTTTCAAGCGTTATGACCGCGCCCTGAAAAAAGGGATTAAATGCATTGAAACCAGCGACTTTCGCCCGATTGGCGCAAAGCAAGCAACAAAAAAACAATTATCAAAAAATAGGTGGAAAAAAATGGCTAGACGAATGGTTGACTCGTGGAAAGCGAAATCTTGGTACTTGTTGCTTGCGCCAAAATTCTTCAATGAAAAAGAAGTCGCGCACGTTCCTGCAACAGAAGAAGACATACTGATAGACAGAATCATTGAAATACCCCTCAAAGAAATAACCCGCGACATATCCCACTCCTATACCAACGTACGCCTGCGCGTAAGTGAAATAAAAGACAAAACAGCGTACACCAAGTTCATCGGCCACGCCATTGCCCGCGAGTACATTCGAACTCTCATAAGAAGAAAAACCGACGTTTTAAACGTCGTAACCTTGGTAAAATCCAAGGAAGGCACCGAATTCTACACCAAGTCAATAGTAATAACAAAGTTCAAGTGCAGCGGAAAGCAAAAAACAGCGTTGAGAAACGCCCTCGAAACCGAGTTGAAAAAACGATGCGCCAAAACGGAGTTCGGAACCTTGATACAAGAAATGATCTACGGCAAACTGGGCGCCGAGCTATATAGAAAACTGAAGAAAATCGCTCAACTGCGCAAAGTTGAAATCGTAAAAACACGACTGAAAGAAGAATTCGACATCGAAGAAAAACAAGAACTTCCAACAGAAGAAAAAGAAAAGGCCGAGGAAGAAACCTCAAACGAAGCATCCGGCAACATAAAAGAAGAAACTCCAAAGGCAGAACAACTGGAAAAACCAGAGGCTAATAAAAACAAAGTCAAAAACGAACCGAAACCTTCAAAGGAAGAAACTGAAAAACAAGACGAAGAACCCTCTAAAGAAAAAGAAGAAACAAAAGCCGAGTAAACTGCGCCCCCCTTATCATTTTATAAAAGGTTTAACCGCAACGTAATCTATTAATAGGCTAACCTATAACTAATCTATAGTGGTTGTATGGTTTATACGTCTATTCAAATAAACCCAAGTACGCGAAAAAAACTGGCGTTACTTAAAGGGGGAAGTCGCGAAACTTATGACGAAGTGCTTAACAAGCTATTGGAACTAATTCCAACAAGAGACGACGAAGGAGAATATACTAACGAATTTAGAATGGGGCTTCTTAACGCAAGGCTTGACCTAAAAAGAGGAAACACTATTTCTCATGCTGAATTGAAAAAGCGCCTGGGGCTGTAAACGTGGCCTGGAAAATAGAATATTCAAATAATGCAGTAAGGACTCTAAGTAAAATGCAAACTAAAGACTTGCAAAGAATAATCGAAAAACTTGAAAAAGCAGCGGAAAGCCCCCCTCACTACTTCAAGAGATTGACAGGAGCAGACGATTATAAACTTCGCGTAGGAGATTATCGCATTCTTGTGTTGCTACTACATTCTAAAAATACGGTCTTCGTTGAAAAAATAGGTCACCGAAAAAACGTCTACAAAAAATAAGCTGTTTTATTTCCTTGCCTGAACCGGCAACGCCTCTTTCAAGGTGGAAATCATGTGCGGGCTTTTCACCCAAAGCCCCACTTCCTCTTCGGGCTCGGTCTTATCGTGGGTTAAAAACAATAGCGCTTGGTCGTCTGCCAAAAGCATCCTCGTGGGAATGCTCTTGTCATGAATCTGCGTCATTTTCAAAACGTCACCGCAAGCAGTCCAAGCCTCGTGGTCTTTTGGAATCTGAGACACCACGTTAACCTTTACGCCGCGAGAAAACGCGTCTTTAAGCTGGTTTCTGTGCGCCAAAAGCTTTCTGCAAACGCCGTCAGCAGACGTACTTATAGTAACATGTTTCTTAGACTTTTCAAGCATGGTCGCCATCTTCGAGTAAATGGCATCACGCCCTTTAAGAGTCCAAACGTTTTCGTCAACTGGAAACCCCTGTTTGACAGAAGCATTCTTCATAAGGCCTTGAAGCTTGGAACCCAAATCCTCCATTTTCTTCAATTCTTCAACCAAAAACGTCTGCCTGTGTTTTTTAAGAGTTGAAACCGCCTCATCAATTGGCAAAGAAGAGTATTGAACAGGCCTTCCAGATTTAACCGCCACAAAGCCTTTTTGCGAAAGCTCCTCCAAAACATCGTAAGCACGCGCTCTTGGAACCTCCGATTTGTCCGAAATCTCACCAGCAGTGCTTTTCCCAAGCGCGCTCAGTGCTAAGTAGACTTTGGCTTGATACTGGTTCAAACCCAACTGCCTCAAAGAGTTAATGATTTGGGGGTTTTGCTTCACCATTTCGACAACATTCACAGAACTAGAACTTTTAAAACTATCTGCCTTGTCGTCCTTCATCGGTTACAACCTTCCATAATAATTACGAAGTAGTCTTTGACAAATAGTTTTATTGAAAAACTAATATATATAAGTATCCACTAGCGAATAGTAACAAAACCCAATGTTTATATATGCCCTCATTCACTAATAGTAACAGAAATCTTTGTGTTGTTTTAACCTGGGTGAAAGAATGAACGGTCACGCTTTGCTTGAAAAACACCTGAAAACTGCTGTTTTACTATTGTTGCTTGCCTTACCGCTTGCCAGCGCCTTTTCTGTTGAAACAAGCACGCATAACCTTGGCATTACGTCGTGCTCTGACGGCAAGGCTTACGTTTACGTGAAAAACCAGTTTACCAAGGACGCGACTCTTTCTTTCAGCGGGTCTTTCGGAGAACTGCAAGGCCATTTTGACGCTTCTTCTCAAACTATTCCCGCGGGAACAACGCGCGGAACATTCGTTCATGTGGGTTCATCGCAATGCTTCAGGGGAACTCAAGACATCACTGTTTACGCCCAGCTTTGCGTTGATGACGAATGCAGGGTTGAAAACGCCGACATTAGAGTGTTCGTCGCTCCTTGTGCCGACTGTGGAGGAAACTACTACACTGCAAATGCCACGGAAAGCTACTACACTCCAGCAAAACCCAGGCTTCCCGACGGCGCCCAAAGGCTTGAAAGCTCTATTTACTTTTCCACTCAATTCGACCAGTCTTACTACCAAGTGGATGTTTTTGGAAAAGGCGAATTAAACTTGCGCGTTGGTGATGATGCAAGAGTTGACTTGGCCATTGTAAACAGGGGCGCTGCAGGAACTTTCGACCTAAGGCTCATTGGAGATGTTGGAGAAGTCGAAGCATACCTTTATGATGACTACATTTCACTTGCCCGCGGCGGGGAAAAAACAGTAGTAATAGACGTAAGCCCTCGCACTGCAACAGGAAAGTACTGCCTTGCACTTCAGGCACTTCACCTGGGCATTCTAGTTCAAGAAAAATACGTTTGTTTTAATGTTTACGACAAGCTTTCGGCAACAGTCGTTGTCCCAACCACTCTTAGTGCTAAAAGGTGCGTTCCGCTTTCATACTCGACAGTCATTCAAAACACAGGCAGCGCTTCTGACACTTATCACTTCACAGTAAAAGGCGCAAGAGCAGTTGTAAGCGAGCCTTACATTACTTTGGCTCCAAGCGAAAGAGGAGAAATTACAATTGAAGTCGACTCAAACGCGCTTGCCTTGGGCAGAAACGCCGTTGAATTGAAAATTGAAGGCGAGAACTTGGATGCGTTGACAGGACAAACAGTAAAGGGAAGGGGAACAACGAGCGTTTTGGCAAAAGAATGTCCCCCGATAACAGAACCCGCCGTGAAACCAAAACCCCAAATTAGCGGCGTTGAAAGTTCTCAAGAGGCAAACGGAACACTCATCAAAGTAACAGTAAAAATTGCAAACGAAGGAAACACTCCCACTAACGGCGTGAAAGCCGACGTGTTGGGCTTGCCTGAAGACTGGAGCGTTACGCCCCAGGAGCCTGACGGAGTAACAATTCCCTCCAACTCCACAAAAAACGTTACGCTGTGGGTGCAAGCGGCTTCCCCTCAAGAAGTAGAAGGAACGCTCGTTGTAAGTGCAGAAGGCAAAACGCTTTTTGAAAAACCAATTAAAGTCAACGGCGCAACAGGCAGCTTTGGAATCGTAGGATTCTTCGTGTTGGCCTTAAGTCAGAACCTGCTTTTCATTTCCGTTCTCATACTTTTTGCGTTGTTGGTCATAGTCTTGGCTGCCCGCAAAAAACACCAAGCAGACATTGAAGAGGCCAAACTTGAAAAAGTCAAGCAAAGCATTTCAGAAGAAGCCGATTAGGCGGCAACCTAAAACAGCAACGCCATTAAGCCGACTCCCACAAATCCTCCTTTTTTCCCGTTGTTCTTAAAAGCAACTAATATTCTATCGCGCCCTCTAAAATCAACGCCGCTTTTTTTGCTTTTTCTTTTGCAACATTCACGTCGGTGTCAATTGCAAGGGCCATTCCCATTCTGCGCTCTAACAAAGTTTTGGGTTTTCCAAAGATCATCATCTTCGTGTTTTCAATTTCAAGCGCCTTGTCAACGTTGTTGAACTTGGGGGCCCACGAACCACTTTTATGTGCCAAAACAACATGAGCAGCCCCGGGCGTCAATAAATTAATCTTTGGAATAGGCAGCCCCATCACTGCACGCGCGTGCAAGGCAAACTCACTCAAATCCTGCGTTACAGTAGTCACCAAACCAGTATCGTGCGGACGAGGCGATATTTCGTTGAAGTAAACATCTTCGCCGGATATGAAAAGTTCGCAACCAAAAACCCCAACGCCGCCAAGGGCTCCTGAAACCTTGCCTGCAATGTCATAAATCTTTCGTTCTACCGCGTCACTTGCCTCTGCCGGCTGCCAAGAAATCTCATAGTGCGTGCCCGGCCTCTTGTGTGCGATTGGCTTGCAAAAAGAAGTCGTGATGTCGCCGTTTTCATCAAAGTGGCGAACCGGAAGCTCGGTCACTTCAAAGTCAAATTTGATGAATTCTTCCACGATTATTCTAGGGTTGTGCGTCCGCGCGTTTTCCATTGCAAAAATATAAGATTTTTCAATGTCGCTGGCTGATTTTACCACGCTGCTTCCAAGACCGCTTGAACTCATGAGCGCTTTCATGACACACGGATAACCCATTTTTTCACACGCGGTTTTTGCCTCGTCCAATGAGTCTGCAAACAAGTACTTTGAAGTCTTTACCCCCGCCTTTTCAGCTGCAAGCTTTCGTAAAAGCTCTCGGTTCATTGTAGTCTTGGTGGCACCGGCATTCGGAATGACATTCACCCCTTCTTGTTCAAGTTGAACCAACATGTCCGTATTGATGGCTTCTATTTCAGGAATAACCGCGTCCGGTTTTTCGCGTTCAATTATCGCTTTCAACGCGTTTCCGTCAGTCATGTCAACGGCGTATTTTTTGTGTGCAACTTGCATCGCGGGCGCCAAGTCGTATCGGTCCACCACAACCGTTTCAGCGCCCATGCGCATTGCTTCTATTACAACTTCTCGTCCAAGTTCTCCTCCTCCCAAAAACAAGAGTTTTGCGCTTCCGTCAAACAACGGCGAGCCAATTGAACTTCTTTTTTGAACTGCCACTCTCCTTCAAACCCCCCTCCTCTCTTTCACGTTTTTTTAAAAATAAAAATAGTTAGCCGCGCATTCTGTTCACGTGGTCAACGCGTTTTTGAATTAATTCAGCTGTTCCAATATCGCTGCGGTGAGAAACATCGCCTTTTACAGATTCAGCCGCCTTCTCAGCATCACTTATAGTGCTTCCCGTTCCCAATAACGCAACTGCACGCGACTTGCTTGTAAAAATTTTGCCGTCCTTCTCGTCAACCGAAGCATAGTAGGCATACGCCCCCAAATCGGCAATTGATGGAATGTCAACTTCCAGTTCCTTGTCCGCCTCTGGCTTGTCCGGATAACCAGCAGGAACAACATATTTGCACACCGTTGCCTTTTTGTCAAAATCGACTCCATTAAGCTTGCCGTTTGCCATTTGCTTTAATACTTCTATAAAATCTGTTTTAAGAAGTGGCAAAACATTCATTGCCTCAGGATCCCCAAGCCTTGAATTGAATTCAACAACTTTTATTCCGTCGCGCGTGATTATGAACTGGCCGTACAAAAAACCCCGGTACTCCGCGCCTTCTTTTTTAAGCGCCGTAACCGTTTTCTGCATTATGTCCAACGAAGCGTCGTAGTCTTCTTGAGTCATGAACGGCAAAAGCGCTCCTGCATCAGTGTACGAGCCCATGCCCCCCGTATTCGGACCGGTGTCTCCTTCAAAAGCAAGCTTGTGGTCTTGGACAGCAGGCATTCCCACGACTTTTTCCCCGTCTACAAATCCTTGCAAGGTGAATTCTTCGCCTTCCAAAAATTCTTCGATAACCACGCACCCGAGTTTTCCAATGTTGTCCATTAAAACCTCTCTTGCATAGTCCTTGGCTTCCTTGATGTCTTTCAATTGCTGGCCTACGACCTTCACCCCCTTGCCCCCGGTTAAACCCGACGGCTTGACGGCAACCCGCCCCAAAGAATCAATCAATTGCGATGCCCCCTTGAATTCCTTGAAGATTCCGTACTCAGGACACCCCGGAATGCCGTGTTTTTTCATTAAATCACGTGCAAAAGCCTTGTCCCATTCAATGCGCGCAGCAGATTTTTTGGGACCCGCGCAAGGAATTCCAACCTCCTGCAAAGCATCACTCACCCCTGCGGCAAGCACGGGATCCGGACCTATTACTGCAAGTTCAACCCCTCTTGCTTTTGCCCAAGCAGAAACAGCAGCACCGTCTTTTGGGTTTCCAATAAAGTGCTCTCCACCAGTCTTCTGACACAACTTGGCAATGCCCGGGTTACGCGCGCTCATAAACGCGTACAGCAAAACGCCCGAGTTTTTGCATGAAGCCTGCGCAATAGCATGCTCTCTTGCACCGTTTCCAACCAACAACAGTTTAGTCATTCTTCTTTTTTGCCTCCTTCTGTCCTTAACGGGTTTTTAATCAACAAACATTCATTTTAGCACGAAGCTTTTTCGGGTCGAACCTGGTGGGATACACATCCGTCAAACAAGCAGTACACAAATCTTCCTTTGGCAAACCTATTGCCTCGACCAAACCCTCCAGCGTCATGTAAGTAAGCGAGTCCACTCCAAGCATTTGCCTTATTTCTTCAACTGAATTGTTCGCTGCAACAAGCTCTTTGTAAGTGGGGAAGTCAACGCCCATGTAACACGGCGCTATAACCGGCGGACAAGAAACAAGCAAGTGCACTTCCTTTGCCCCAGCATCACGCAACAACTTGACAACTTTTTTCATTGTGTTGCCGCGCACAATGCTGTCGTCAACAAACCCCACGCGTTTTCCTGCAATCACCGACTTTACCGGATTAAGCTTCAACTTCAACGCGGTTTTTCTAAGGTGGTCCGAAGGCTGAATAAAAGTGCGCCACACGTACCTGTTTTTCACAAGCCCCTCGGCAAAAGGCACTCCCGACTCCTTGGAAAACCCAAGTGCAGCCGAACGCCCTGAGTCGGGTATTGGCACTACCATATCCAGCTCTGCCTTGCAAAGCCTTGCAAGCACCCTTCCCAGCTTCTCTCGGACGTCACTAACCGTTTGCCCTTCCCACACAGTGTCAGGACGCGAAAAGTAAATGAATTCAAACATACAGTGGGCATGCCTTGAACCCTCAATCAATTTCTTGGAGACAAATTCGTCGTTTACAACAATCATTTCCCCGGGCTGAACTTCACGCACGAACTGCGCGTCAACAACTTCCAAGGCAACCGACTCCGAGGCTACGACAACGTCGTCCCCCCGCTTTCCAAGAGACAACGGCTTAAACCCTTTAGGGTCCCTAAAGGCGATCAACTGCCCTTTGTCAGAAAGCATTACTACAGAGTACGCGCCGTCCAATTTTTCCATGACTTTCTTTCCCGCTTCAAAAAAGTCGTTGTCAGCACCGTCATTCAACTCCAAAGCAAACAAGTGTGCAATCAATTCGGTGTCAGTGGAAGAAACAAAAACATGGCCGCTTGAAACAAGCTCCTCCTTAAGCTGGGGGTAGTTTAGAATGTTCCCGTTCAATGCAACTGCCAAGTGCAAAGCCGGAGCGTTGAACAGGAAAGGCTGCGCGTTTTCAAGACTTGAATGCCCCGTAGTGGAATAACGAACGTGTCCAACGCCGATTTTTCCATACAAGTACTGCAACGCTTTTTCGTCAAAAACGCGCGAGGTCAAGCCAACTCCAACTCTTCGTCTAATGGTTCTTCCGTCAAAAGTGGCAATGCCGCTTGCCTCCTGCCCGCGGTGCTGCAAAGCCATAAGACCACTGTAAACGCTCAATGAAACCTGCCGGTCCTTAGAACTTATCCCGAAAACACCGCACTTGTCTTTTTTGTTTTCCAAAAAAATTTCACGCCCTCAACTTTTCATCCGCACGTTCAACTTTTCCGCGCGCTTTCTGCCTGTGCGCCACAAGCTTTTTCTTCAATTCCCCGTTTGAAAGCGCCAGAATTCTCAAAGCCTCCAAAGCCGCGTTCTTAGGATTCAAAACAACCGCATGAGGAACATCGGAAGGCATGCGAAGAGAAGAAAACAAGTCTTCCCTTGCAAAAACAGGGCAGGTAACAATTGGAAAAACGCTTTGCCCAGCAAGCATTCCGCTTAACGCGTTTGAAAGTCCGACTACGGCAACAAGCACTATTCTGTCGCCCGAGTCCTCCAACTCTTTCAAAACAGACAACACTTTTTCCGGCGTTTTGTGCGCGCTTGCAACACGATACTCCGCCTTCAAACCGAATTCTTCAACAGTCGCGCCTATTTTTTTGGCGTGTTCCTCATCCGAACCCGAACCCATCAAAACAACAACCCTATCAGCCATTTTTTTCCTTTCACACTCAATATCCTTTAACTTCAATTTTTTGTCCAGTTAACTTTTCAAAAGCATCCAAGTATTTTTCACTGGTATTCTTCACCACGTCACCTGGCAAGTCTGGCGCAGGAGGCTGCCTGTTCCAACCAGTCGCGTCAAGCCAGTCACGCAAATACTGCTTGTCAAAACTAGGGGGGTTGGTGCCCGTGACGTATTGTTCTTTAGGCCAAAACCTCGACGAATCAGGAGTCAGACACTCGTCGATCAAAAGAATTTTGCCGTCTTTGGTTAACCCGAATTCAAATTTCGTGTCTGCTATTATAACCCCTTTTGAATCAGCGTAATCACGCGCCTGCGAGTAAAGCGCAAGAGAATAAGCACTAAGTTTGTTCAACGCCTCTTCTCCCCCAACTAACTCCGCTGACTTTTGCAAGTCAATGTTAAAATCGTGCTCTGTTGACTTAGACGACGGAGTGAACAGCGGAGCTTCCAGTTTTTGAGCTTGTTGCAATCCTTCAGGCAGGTTTATACCGCACACGGAACCCGTTTTCACGTAGTCGCGCCAACCGCTTCCCACGATGAAACCCCTGACAATGCATTCGATTGGAAAAGGAGTTGTTTTTTTGACGAGCATACTGCGTCCTTCAAGTTGCGTCAAGTTCCTGAAATCCTCTGGAAAATCGGAAAGATTCGTTGAAACAAAGTGGTTTTCCACAACCCCCGACAACTTCTGAAACCAAAAAGCGCTTATGGAATTCAACACTTTTCCCTTGAAAGGTATGCCCTGGGGCAACACGACGTCGAATGCGGACATTCTGTCAGTTGCAATCATCACCAAGTGCTTTCCGTCCCCCGCGTCATAGGTTTCCCTCACCTTTCCAGTGAACAAGGGCTTTATTCCTGTCGCCTCTTCAACAAACTTTGTGTCCAAAACAACGTCGGCCATAAAAACATTACACTGATTTTTTTATTTTCTGCAAAACTTTTCCACACCTGTTACTTGCAATGCCCGTGTGGGCGCGCGCAGTTTTAGTGCTCACTATTTTTTCAACTTCGCCTGAGGCAACCAAACGCGTTATCCTCTTGTCGTTTGAAAGCAGTCCTGCAAGCGGGTTGTCATTTCCTTTGGAAACCGCGTCCCACGCCTTCATTGAATTCTCCCGAATGATTTCGTGGGCTTTGTTCCTGGCCATTCCCCGTTGCGTTAAAAGCAAAAGTAATTTTTCAGTTGAGGCAAAAGGAGCGTACTTGTCCAAATTGCGTTCAACTTGCTTTTGGTTCACAACGACTCCGCTGACAACGATTTGTGCCAAGCTCAACGCCTCGTCTACTGCAAGAAACGCCTCTGGAAGTATCACGCGCCGGTTTGCCGAGTCGTCCAAAGAACGCTCCAGCATCGTCGTTGCCGCGTTGTCCCACGCAACCTTCGGCAAAACAGACACAACGCGGGAAAGAGAGCAAATCCTCTCGCTTTTAACCGGGTTTCTTTTGAAAGGCATGGCGCTTGAACCGATTTGGTGTTTCCCAAAAGGTTCTGCCAGCTCGCCAAAGTTAGGAGACTGCAGTATACGAAAGTCTTGCGCCATTTTGTGCAATGACTGTGAAATTGAAGCCAAACAAGTAAGCAAAAGGTAATCTTGCTTACGCGGACTTGTCTGAGTCGTAACATCAAACGCTTCGAGCCCTAACTTCTTCAAAAACAATTCTTCGAGCTTTTCAGCTGACAGCCTCGAATCCTTCAGCATGGCTTTGTAGCTTGCCGCCGTTCCAACCGCACCCTTCAAACCCTTGCCCTTGAAACCAGAGTACAACTCGTCGAGTTTTTCCAAGTCCAGCAGGAAGTCTTGGGCATAATTCGCAAACCTGTACCCCAAAGTGGTCGGCTCGGCAGGTTGCAAGTGGGTGAACGCCATGCACGACGTGTTTTTGAACCGCTTTATTTTTGCTGACAATGCTTTCAAAAGAGCAACGAGCTTTTTTCGCACAAGTAAAAGAGCCTGCTTGTTTCGGACGGCCTCGGCGTTGTCCTCCACATCCATGCTGGTTGCTCCCAAATGAAGCTTGCCTCCGCCTTTCCTGCATTGGGAGGCGAAAACCGACAATTCCGCCATCAAATCGTGCTTAATCCTTTTTTCAAGCCGGTGGCTTTCTTCAATGTCTACGTTCAACGCGTGTTTTTTGATGTCTGAAAGCTCTGTTTTTGAAACTATTCCAGCCCTGCCTTGCGCCTCTGCAAGTGCAATCCACGTCTTGCGCCAAAAAATTCGGGTTGCTTCTTCGGAAAAAAGACCCCGCATTTGCATGGAGCCGTATCGCCACGAAAAAGGAGAAAGAAAAGCCTTGAAACTGAAGACTCTAACCATAGCTTACGCAAAACACCCTTTTTTTCCCTTTTAACCGGAGAGTGCAAAATGCAACGTTTTAACAAAAACAAAGCACTGCAAGTAATTACGCCTCAACGACGCAAGCAGCCCAAAGCAAGATGCGTAGATTATATGATGAACGCAGGGCAATAAATAGGTTCTCTTGAAAGGTTTTTTATTTGCATCCAAAATATAAGAAGTTGAAAAAAATGAAAAGAAAAACGCGAGCAACAAAAGTCAGGCAAGGAAAAAAACGCGTCTTAAGCCCGCAGGTTATAGGCGCGGTAATCGCAACGGCCGTGCTTCTTTTTTCCGCTTTCGTACTCTTCACCCCTCCCCTTGAAGAAAAGATCAGCATCCAGGTTTTGGACGAGTTCGGCGAACCCATCGCAAACGAAAAAGTGGTTCTGGGATACAGCAACATTGTTTTAACCAATGAAAACGAGGACAGCGTGCAAATCCAAAAAATAAGCGAAATAACCCTGGATGAAAACGGCAAAGGAAACTTTTTGCGACTTGACGTTGAACGCGCCGAAGAAGAAAACGCTGAAAAAGGAACCGCGCTTTTCCAAATAGCCTACGAAGACGGAACAGTTACCTTAAAGATACCTCAACCATCCAAAAAAGTCAATAAAATGGTGTTCAACCTCCTGCCAACGCCGAAACCCTGAAAACCAGCGACAAAACGCCTTCCCGCAGTTTCAGTAAAAATGCGTCGTTTTTATACCGATAAAAATGTTTATATGGCAGGCTTGAGAATCTTTTTCTGGGAAGATTGGGTTAGTTGGTAGAAAATGGAAGTCCACTATTTATTAATTCTTTTAGGCTTGGTTGCCATAGCCGTAGAATTCGTCGTGCTTGCTTTTTCTGCCAAAAGCGTAGTTGAACAAACCGCTCGAAGACTTCACGCCATAGACTCGGAAGTAAAAAAGCTTCACGTACACCTTGACAAAATAGACGAGGAAAAAGAAAAGGTTGGACAAAGCGTGACTAAGAAAGTTGGAAAAATAGCGTTTGAAAAAATGGTTTCCGAGGCATTGGACTTTTTGAAAGCAAGGCGCCCGGCGTAACTTGGAGAAAAAAAGGTGTTTTAAGATATGGCTGACATTCTGATTACCCTGATTATACTGGTGTTCTTTTTAACGGTAATATTCTTCATGTTTTGGATTTTCCACTCGTTCCGAAAAGCCGCAGGTCACAGTTTGAACCATGCTGAAAAAAAAATGGAAGCGCTAAAAGAGCGCTACAGCAAAATCGAGCCGCAGCTTGAAGACTTGAAAAACGAGCTTTCAACCAAAGTAGGTTTTGACCACGTGGAAAACACAATGCACCAACTTGCAAGCGCGGTTGCCTCCAAAAGCAAGAAACAAATAGCCCTCCAATCAATACGCGCCAACAAAAAAGCGCCCGCAAAAAAGAAGTGAACTCGCCCCCTGGCGCGGAAAAGTCACTGTTTAAACACAGCAGTTTTTTCAGTTAACCGCTCGTTTTCAAGTTTTTTCAATCTCTCAGAAACATCGGAAAACTCCGATGCAACTTTTGACAAATTGTTCAAGTGTTCCCGTCTAATGTTTTCCAACTGCGCAACCTCGCCTGTGCCCTCGAAGTTAGCTAACTGGCGACGGTTAACCTTTGACAAGAGCTGGGCCAACTCGTTTTTCAGTTCAGACACCTCGGCTCTAAGCCGTCCTTCAAGCTCCAAAGTCTTGGTTTGAAGTTCCATCAAACCAACCGCGTCTCTTGCACGCTTCTCGACAGCCTTTTTCTCGGAGTCTTTCAAAAAATCTCTGCTTTTGCTGTACTCAAAAAATAAGAAAGCGTCGATAACTGCAAACAAAAACAACAACGCGACAATAACAGCGTTCACGATAAAGCTCTTTGTACTCAAAGGATATTTATAAGTTCCCCGCTTGAAAATCGCGGCTTCCCCCCTTCGCACTAAAAGAAAAGGCTTTTTAAGAACGCATTACACGAAATAAAGTTACAAAGGAGCGATTAAAAAAATGGAAAGGGATTGCTTTATTGGCGCCCAACGCCGCTACTAACTCTACTGTTGAAACCTTTTCCCGTCTTGAAACTTACTCTCTTAGTTTAAACCCTATAACGCCTGCAAAGGAGGAGCAGTGACACACTCCCGCGCCTAAAAGCGCGGGCTTCTGTGGAAGAGAAAAACAAATGAAAAAAGAAAATAAGCAATTAATCGCCACGCTTTTACCACTGTCTCAAAGGCAGTGGCCCGGGGCGTGGAGTGGGTGAAAAAAAAATGGCAACGACAACTGGAAAAGTACGCGTTTTAGACACCACTTTAAGGGACGGAGACCAAGCGCCCGGGTTTCACATGAAACAAGAAAAAAAACTCTGGCTCGCGCAAAAACTCGACGAGGCCAAAGTGGACATCATTGAAGCCGGAAGCGCGATGGTAAGCGACGGAGAACGAGACACAATCAAAGCAATCGCCTCGGCGGGCCTTAACGCGGAAATACTCTCGTTCACAAGAGCGTTGAACAGCGACATAGACGCTGCCGCCGACTGCGGTGTTGACGGCGTGCACCTTGTTTTTCCAAGTTCAAAGCTCCACATAAAAGAAAAACTAAGAAAAACCGAGAAAGAAGCCGCAAAAGACATCTTAGCCTGCGTTGAACACGCCAAAGACCTCGGTCTTTTAGTGGAACTTTCAGCCGAAGACGGAAGCCGAGCAGACCGCGGTTTTTTGAAAAGCTTGTTCAAACAAGCATCAATCGTCGGCGCGGACCGCTTTTGCGTTTGCGACACAGTCGGCGTGCTTAGCCCGGAAAAAAGCTTTGCATTGTTTTCGGACATTAAAAAAACGGTTGGCAAAAAAACTCTGGCGGTTCACTGCCACAACGACCTTGGCCTTGCAGTAGCAAACACGCTAAACGCTATTCGGGGAGGCGCAACAGAATTCCACGCAACGGTAAACGGGGTGGGGGAAAGAACCGGAAACGCCGCCTTGGAAGAAGTGGTCGTAAGCTTGCAGGAATTATACGGAGTAAAAACAATCAAAACGCAAAAGTTATACGAGTTGTCCAGCTTTGCAAAAGCCTTGTTCAACTTCCCCTTGTCCCCAAACAAACCGTTGGTGGGAGAAAACGCGTTTTCCCATGAATCCGGAATACACGTCGATGGAATACTAAAAAACCCGAAAACCTACGAAGGAATCCCGCCCGAAACCGTTGGCCGGCAAAGAAAAATTTTGGTAGGCAAGCTTTCGGG
>JBHHTN010000019.1:0-14939 GCA_046753405.1 Candidatus Micrarchaeia archaeon
GCCGTTGTGCAACCAGTATTTGACGAATTGTTTTCCAGTTGCCCCCTCGCTTTGGGCTACCTCGTCTTCGTGGTGCGGGAAAATGAGGTCTTGCCCGCCTCCGTGAATGTCAAAGGTTTCTCCAAGGTACTTCATGCTCATTGCACTGCATTCAACGTGCCAGCCTGGTCGGCCTTCTCCCCAAGGACTGGGCCACGACGGCTCCCCAGGCTTTGCCTTTTTCCAAAGCGCGAAGTCTCCAGGGTTTTTCTTTTGCTCTGTTGGGGTTATTCGGGCTCCTGCAAGAAGGTTTTCAAGGGGCTGCCCGCTTAATTTTCCGTATTTGGGAAACTTTGAAACATCGTAGTAAACGCCGTCATCTGTTTCGTAAGCAATGCCAATGTCAACGAGTTTTTGCGCCAGGGCAACTATGTCTTCGACGTGCTCTGTCACTTTCGGGTACTTGTCTGCACGCATTATTCCCAACGCGTCGGCCTCAACAAAGTACTCATCTGAAAACCGCTTTGCCAAAAGAACAGGGTCATCGCCCGTTTCACGCGCCCTGTTTATTATTTTGTCGTCGATGTCGGTGAAGTTTTGAACGAAGGTGACCTCGTACCCCTTCCAGGCAAGGTATCGCCTTATTGCGTCAAAAACAGTGTAGCACCTGCCATGGCCCAAATGACAGTAGTCGTAAGGGGTGATGCCGCATACATACATTCCAACTTTTTTGTCAACAAGAGGCACGAAGTCTTCTTTTTTTTTCGTTAAAGTGTTGTAAAATTTCAAAGGCATTTTTTTCGGGTTCAACCAGTTTAAAGTAGAATTTGCAATAAATCATGCATTATTTTAACGCGTTGCTTTTTTTTATCTTTCACATGAACTTTAGGTTTTTTTTTAAACGCTGCTTAACAACCACCAGTAGTAACGTTTATAAATAGAACGCCGTTATCTTTTCAAGAGTTACGTTGACCCGCCGAGAGTTTGTTACTCGTGGTTAGTAGTATTATCAGGTATTTTGCTTAGTTGTTGGAGGGGAAAAATGGATTTGAATAAACGCAGTTTGTTTTTTGCGGCTTTTTTTGTTTTGTTTGGTTTTTTTAGTGCTTCTTTTGTTGCCGGCGTGGCAATGAATGTTTCCGGTCCGGTGTTCATTCCTCCAAATGGCACCATGAATTTTTCAGCAAATGTTTTCAACAACTCCAATCTTACCGGAGGGTACAACGGCTCTAATATTACTGTGTATATTGACGGAAGCCTTTCCAATTATTCTACCAGCGAGTCTTCCGGAAACGCTTCTGTTCCGGTTAATGCGCCTGTGTCTTATGGTTCGCACAACGTTACTATTATTACTGACCAAGGGATTTCAAAGCAGTTCTCTTTTTACGTTTCCAATGTTACTCAAGGCAATGCTACGTTCGTCGGTGCCAAAAAGCCGCCTTTCAGCGTCAATGACACCTTCACAGTTCAAGTGGTTGCTTTAAACTCAACAGGTTCGGCTGTTAACAACACGCAGCTTGAGGCAAAGGTTTTCGAGGACATGGGCAAAGAAGTTTCAAACTGGACAGTTACCAACTTAAGTGCCACAACTGACGCAGGCGGAGTAATGCAGTTCAACATAACTATTCCGTCAACGGCCTCGTCAGGACAATACGCCTTCATAGTTGAACGCGGGGCAGTTGTATTGATTTTCAACATTTTGTCAGGATACGTTTTGGCGGTTAACACCCAGGCGTCCACCGGAGAGGTTGCCGCAGACTTTTACCCGGGACAGGTGGTGTCCGTTGTCGGAAAAGTCCGCTCAACAGGAGGGGACCCGCAAACAGGGGCAAATCTTACTGCGTATGTAACCCAGCCCAACGGCAGCATCGTTTCAATTGCTTTAAGCGAGTATAATTCAACGAATTTCCCGGGCGTTTACAACAACTCGTTTTCACTGACAAGCACCTCTGGAAGTTACGGCGTCAGGGTTGATGCAAATGTTTCAGGAAGCACAATTGAAGCGTATTCATCTTTCAACATCAAGTCAATAAAGGCAAGGCTCAAGGAACAGGAAGACTTCGTTTTTGACCCGTTCAAAGACAAGAAAGCATTCAGCCCAGGCGGAACAGTTCGCTTGAACCTTTTGGTCTACAACCTGACAGACGGCTCGCTTTTGACCGGCGCTGTTACAGGTGCAGCATCAAGTCAAGTTAACTGCACTGCAACTCAAATTTACGACGTGTATTACCCATCAAACGGTTCCAGCGTTACAATAGCGTCCAACAACACGAATGTTACCGGAAACCAGTTTTCAACAACAGTGTGCGGCATTAATTTCACAGCTCCAACAGCCTCAGGGTTCTACGGAGTGCGCGTAAACGTCACTTTGGGAAACAATTCGGCCAATACTACTGCGGAAGGCTTCTTTGCAGTTCAAACTTACTTGGTCAAGGCAAACCCGGTTAATGAAATGGGAGGAGGATTCCACTTCATAACAATTTTCTCCCCTGGCGACAACGCAACTTTCCAAGTAAAGGCGTTCAATCTTTCAAGCGGTGCAGCTGTTGCCGCAGCAAGCATTGGAATAGTCAATGTTTCCAAGCTTGTTCCCCTTGACTTCGGAAGCGGGGTTACTGCGGTGAACAACCCGGCGTTTTGGGCGGACAACAGTTCTAACACGGTTAAAATAACGATTCCAAATGGCACAGTTGGAGCATACACAGCTGAAATTGTTGCTTTGATTGGAGGAGAGGAAGTGCGCGGAAGCGCGTTCTTCATGACCAAGTACGTTGAAGGGTTCTTGTTTGCAGGAGGCGCAGGCGGCGGTCCTGGTGGTCCTCCGCCAGGCGGCGGTCCTGGTCCTGCTGAAGGAGGAGGCGGAAGCCAGTGCAACGGTGCAACAACGTTCAACGGCTTCGTGTTCGACGTGAAGACCAACCAAAACGCGCAAGGAGTTCAGTTCAACACCATTCAAGAGGCTCGAAACGAGATGACCGGAAAAGACGTTACGGGTTGTTTGTCTTTGTCAGCTGGTTCAACTGACCAAAACGGTCAGGCGTCAATCAGTATAAACATTACAAACAACGCAACGTGTTCTTGGTCGGGCTTTTACTTCATGCTCATCAACGTTTCGTACAAAGGCAACACCGACTTGATTCCATCTGGATTCGTGTGCAGGAACCTTGAGTTCTTCCCCATGATTACAACTGTGGGTTCAACAGGAGGCGTTGACGCGTGGCGTGTTTCACCTAACTCGGCAATACAAGTCAACGTTACAACTGCAAGCTACATCAACGGAACCGCGCTTCCAACCGGAGGCATTATGACTTTCCCGCAAGTGTTCAACTTTAACCCAAGCACTGGCGGACGGGCGTTGCAGAACAACACTCCTATTAGTGCTTCTTTGGGAGTCAACGGAACAGGAGGCGTAACAGTGTACCCCCAGAACTTCTCCATAGGCGGAGTAAACCTTACAAAGTGGCCAAACGGCTTCATGGACATTCAACCCCGGGTATGCATTGGAAGCGTGTGCGACACTTCTTTCGGAGGATTTGAAGTGGTTGCCTTCGACGCATGGACAGAGTGCACCGGACCCAACTGCTGGGGAGCACAGTACGCGCCCGGAGAAAACGTTTCAACTACAGTTAGAGCCAAGACCAACGTGAGTACGATTGGAAACTTCACAGTCAAAATCGGCAGGCCGTGGGAAGGAAACCTTGTCACGGTTCCCGTAAACGAAACTTATCCTGTGCAGCTTGAAGACAACTGGAACTCAGCCAACGACACTGGAACAGAACAGTGGAACGTTACTTACACGGTTCCGTCCGGTGTTTTGAAGGGAGGCAACGACGTGTTGATTACTGTCAACAGTTCTGCCGGCGACACCGCGGAAGTGCACCAGTGGATGTCAATAACCAAGTTTTCAGTGGCAGTGCCAGCAGAAGAAGGAGTAGGTCCGATTCAATTCGCTCAATTCAACGGTAGCAATGCCAACAACACGCAGGGCTGGAACTTCTCCTATGTAAACGCGTCTTTGGGCATTGTGTCTAAAAGCGGTGTTGTCGGAATCAAAAACGGAACTTCTTCAACTTCCTTTGGAACGTTCGGAGGAGTGCCAAACAACTACAACGACTCTGCAGGCAACTCGCTGCTCATAATGATAATCGACCCGGTTATTTCAGGGGTGTACGACACTGTTCTTGTAACCAACGGCACTTGCCTTGCGGCAAGCTGCAGTACGGCTTCAAAGACTTTGAAGATAGTGAACACGTCAAGTGCGTCCAACCGCATAATGTGGTACGATGGAACAGCTGGAACAGTGTACTTCCGCGACGCGCCTGACTGCTGTTACTTGCGGCTTGCAAATGCAAGCAGTTCAGGCGGCGGAGGATTCAGCTGGGCAGGAGTGTTCCAGGCAGACACCAAGTTCTACGTGCCTTACATTGTGACCAAAGGCAGCGCAGCGCAGTCAAATGTCACAGTGGGCGTGCAAGGAGTGATCAAGCAGGACTTGAAGGCAGGTGGAAGCGGCGGATTCGGCTTCCAAAACAACCTTGACTCAAGTGCTTTCAGCGTTGAAAACTCTACTTCCGACGCCAATGGAATGGCCTTCATAGCCTTGACCGTAAGCGACAGCGGAGCATTCTCAATTTTCTGGAACATGACAGCGTCAAACGGGGACACTGACGCTGCAACATTTGAGACTGGAACGCAGGCTGAAATCAAGAGGTACGCCACGTTTGGAGGAAAAGCCAACTACACCAAGCTCGGGCTTTTCAACATGACCAGGAAGACAAGTCCGTTCACTGACGCAGGGTTCTGGCGTTCAAGTGGGAGCAACGCTTCTTATCCGTACTACGAAGCAAACGTTACCGAAGCAACAGACGGCGACCTGTTAAGCGATGGCGCTGCAAAGTCGTATTACTTCTACTACGGCGACAACTCCAACAACAGCCCGACTTACCTGCAACTTGGAATAGACGACGACAACGACTTGAGCACTGATGCCGGTCCAGGCGACGCGTTCTCGTTCACAAACGCGTTTGTGAACGGAACTTTGCGTCCAAACACCGGCGGCGGAAACGCTGAATTGAAGGTTGTAAGCGAAATCGACTACGACGCGAGCACCAAGCAAATCTTGTTGTTCAACAAGCCGAATTTTGACTTTGCAAACATCAACGGTTCTAACACTGGCAATTGGACTGCGTACGTGTGCGCGGAAACATTTGACAGGCCAGAGCCCTTTGGAGTTGCCAACGCTACGGTGCAGTTGTTCACAAGGCAGTTTTCGTTCTCAGGAGAAACCTTGTACTACATGGACCTCAAGGACCCGGTAACCGGGCTTTCGTCAAGCAGTGTCCAGACAGGCCCAAGTGGTTGCGCGATATTCAACTTCACAAAGCCGTCTAATTTGAGCTGGCAGTGCTGGGGCAATTTGGAGGGAACTTTGACAAAGAACTTGTCTGACAGTATTACCTTCACCAGGCTGATTGACCAAAACATGAGCGTCAATTCAACGGCTTACGTGGTAAGCAACTTTACTGACTTGACTTCGAATCGCGAAGTATTCCGGTTCGGTTCAACTCGAGTGAAAGCGGTGCGCATAGCAATTGCAAACAGCAGCACTGGCGCAGGAGGAGAAAGCACTACTATAGGCAAAGTGTATTACCGCAACCCGGTCACGAACTACTTCGTGGCTGCGTCAGGCAACGCGTCGTACTTCCCAGCCTCGTCTGCCAAGGCAGTTGGAGGCTTTGAAGGCGCAGGAGGACAAACAAACCTTTTCGTGCAAGACAATTCAACGTATTACTTGACATTGTCTTTCTTGGGCGGAATCTTCAATGGCACAGGCTATGGAGAAGGGGTTGTTGCTCCGACTGCGGATGATTTGGCCTCTGACAGCGGGCAAAACAACAACCTTACAATCGACGCGTCGCGTTTGAACGCAACGCTGGTTTATCAGCGCGGGCAGTTCACTGAAAACGTGTACGTGGGCAACGTTGAAAACCAGACAGCCTGCGGCGGCGGGTTCGGCGGCGCGTTCTACGGGCCATAATTCCCCTTTTAATTTTTTTTATTTTTTTTAAAAAGTAAAGTTAGAAAAAAAAAAGCAAGGAGTGTTTGAGAGGAAAAAAAAAGAAACAACGTTTTTTTTTCGGGTAAAAAGGTGCATGAAAAAAAGTTTGACGCATGTTTTTTTTTCGTTCACAAAAAAAAGTTTGTTGCGGGGTTTGAAAGAAAAAATGAATTTTAAAAAACTGTTTTTGTTTGCTTTGAGTGTTTTCGTGTTTTCGTCTTTCGCCTTTGCCGCGTCTTGTTCCATTACTGACGTTGCCGTTTCCACGTCTGTTTCCTCTGCCACAACAGGCACGAACATAGTTTTCACAAGCACTTCCACTGCGAATGACACTTGCACTGCAAGTACGATTCAATTGGTTTCGGAAGGAGACGCGACGAGTTCTGCGTTTACGATTACAGACCCTGGTTCTCCTTATTACTATACTAACTCTCAGGTTTCAACAAGCGGCACTACAAAAACGTTCACTGCAACTGCCGGTGTTGCCGACACTTACAATTATTATGTTCAAACTACTTTTCAAGGGGGTTCGAGGGCTTCTCCGACTCAGGTTTTGAGGATTATTTCCCCAAGCACGCTGACTTTGAGCGGTACCCCGACATCTACGCAGAATAGTTCAAGTGGGACAAGCTTCAACACAACTGTTACAGTCAGCAACCCTACAAATAACACGGTTTCAAGTTCTTATGAATTGTCTTACAATTCTTCCGCTTTCTCGGTTGCAGGCGATTCTGAAAGCGGGACGATTTCCATTGGCGCTGGTTCTTCCACGACTTTACAGTGGACTGTGACTTACAGTGCCAATGTTACTGCTACTACCACTGAAAGCATCAGCTTGCAACTTGGAGACAACTCCGGAGCCTTCACGGTTTCGGCAACTTCCCCGGCAACAGCAGCTGCTGTGGCTTCAACTGGAGCAACTTCGTTTGGAAGCTCTGGGGGGGTAAGTACTACGGGCATAGCGCCGCCAACGGCAACTGCTGCTCCTGCTGCGGCAACGCCTACTCCCGCGCCTTCCAAAGACCTTGGTAGCGGCGCAAGTGTAAGCGGTTCATTTGAAGCAGAAGTTTCCACTTTCGCGCTGTCTTACTCTCCAAGCACCGCGTTTACAGGAACGGTGTCGTACCGTTTGCCTTTTGAGTACTCGGATTATTTGAATGGAGTTGTTTCGTTTAATCCTGTGCCGGATAATGTTCGTGAAGGAAGCATTGTTGCACAGTGGGATGTTGTCTTGGCTGCGGGCGAGGCTTTCTCTGTGGATGTGACTGTTGCAAAGGCCGCTCTTGACGAGTCAATTTTGGACGATTTTGAATCCCCGACGCTGTCAGAGGCAGCAACGCCTACTCCAAGGCCTACTGCAAAACCAACTGCTACTGCGAGGCCCACTGCCAGGCCTGCTGCGCCTGCTCCTGTTTCAACAACAGGAGACGCAGACGGAATAGACGCCACTGCGGCCGCGGCGGTACTTCTCTTGTTGTTGATTGCTGCAGGGGGGTACTGGTACTACTCTCAAAGAAACCAAAAAGCGGGCCTGTAAGGGGGGCCTGTTTTTATTTTTTTTCTTGTTTTGGGTTTCAAAGCGTTTACTTTTTGAAGAGTTACGTTTATTGTAAATCTTTTTAAAGGTTGAGCGTCTTATCTTGTTTTTTTTAGGGAGGGGGTTTGTTTTTATGGGCGCAAAGCTTGTTGGCTTGATTGTTTTTGCCGCTGTTTTAGGCGGGTTAATAGGCTCTGTTGCAACACTTGTTTTGTCTGAAGTTTTTGTTGACGACAACGCGCGTATTGCCGAGTTTTACGCAACTGAAAACGCAGTTCACGTAAGCCCGCACGGAATAAGAAACAAAATTGGAAAAGGTCAAAGCGACTTTTTTGTTCTGGTTGACTTAAGGAGCGCGCAGGAATACGAGAAAAGCCACATTGTTAGCGCGCTTAATGTTCCGGCGTACAAAGATCCTGACACGTCTGCTTACGGTGATGTTGACCGCATTGTAGCGTCTTTTGAAAAGATTGAAAGGGATAATCCTGGAAAGGACATTATTGTTTATTGTTACAGCGTTCCGTGCATGACTGGCCGCAAGGTTGGAAAAATGCTTGCAGAGCGCGGCATTTTTGTCAAGCATTTGAATGTTGGCTGGAATGACTGGAAGGCTTGGTGGAATGTTTGGAACCACGAGCATGAAACGGCTTTGCTTGAAGATTACTTGTACAGCGGGTCCGAGCCAGGCGTTTTTTCCAAGGTTGACCCTTCTGCTAAAAATCTTTGCGGTCCTGAAGAACTTGGTTGTTGAAAAATGGATTTGAAAAACAAGCTTTTGCTGACTTTTGGGGCTATTGCGGTTTTTTTCGTAGTTCTTATTCTTTTGGCGGGGGGTTCTTCTGGAAAAGTTTACGAGGACGACTCTTCGCCTGTAATGTATTTTTACAGTCCTACTTGTTCGCATTGCATTGCTATGACTCCGATTCTTGAAAAACTTGGAAGCTCTGGTGGTTTCCGTGTCAAGCCTATGAATGTCAAGGCTAACCCGTCTTATTGGACGCAGTACTCTGTTGAAGGAACGCCTACTTGGGTTGCTGCAAACGGTGATAGGATTGTTGGCGAGCAAACAGAGGTTTTTCTTCGGGTGTGGCTTGAATCGCATGGAGCAAAAATAAAATAAAGCTTCTTCGTCGTTTGCCAAACTCGATTACGTTTATATACTTGTTTAGGCCCTATTTTTCCAAAGAGAACTGGTAGTGTTCAAATTTTTGCTTGGATGTTTAAACACTGATTGTTAGAGTGGAGTGTATTTGAATGATTGATGAACTGCACCAAGTGGTTAGGAAGACTAAGGTTATTGCTACAATTGGCCCGTCCATTGACAGTTTTGAAAAGTTGGAGGAGCTTGCAAAAGCGGGTTTGAACGCGGTGCGCTTCAACTTGTCGCATGAGAAAAGCAGCGTGCACGAGAAGCGGATGAAACGTGTTAACGAGCTTAATGAATCGCTTGACCGTAAAATTGCCATTGTTTTGGATACTCAGGGGCCTGAAATTCGCACGGGGCTTGTGAAAGGCGGCGGAACTCTTTTTTTGAAGGAGGGAAGCGAAGTTGTTTTGTCGACGTCGAAAAAAGAGTCTTTTGGAGATGTTATAGCTGTTTCTTACAAGTCTCTTCCAAAACTTGTTTCCAAGGGGGACAAAGTGCTTATTGCGGATGCAAAGTTTGAGCTTGAAGTCGTTGAATCCAAGGGCGGCAACGAGGTTTTGTGCAAGGTTTTGGTTGGCGGGGAGCTGTCAAGCCGTAAGAACATGGGTGTTCCTGGTATGGAGTTGGACTTGCCGTCTATTACCGAGGGGGACGCGGAAGTTATTTCTTTGGGTGCAAAGCACGGTGCGGACTATGTTGCACAGTCTTTTGTGCGTACTGCAGAGGATGTTTTGGAGTTAATGGAAATGGTTCAGGACGCGGGTTCTGACGCCGCGGTGATTGCTAAAATCGAGCATTGTACTGCAATGAAGAATCTTGAATCGATAATTGGCGCAAGTGATGCAACAATGGTTGCCAGGGGCGATTTGGGCGTTCACTTGCCTATTGAAGATGTGCCAGGAGCGCAGAAGACGATTATTCAAAAAAGTAACTTGATGGGGAAGCCTGTTGTTGTTGCTACGCATATGCTTGAATCCATGGTTTCTAATCCTCGTCCTACTCGTGCTGAGGCAACGGATGTTGCAAACGCTGTTTTTGACGGGGCGGACGCGGTAATGCTTTCGGGTGAAACGGCTGTTGGCCAGTACCCGTTGAAGGCGGTTCAAACAATGGGGCTTATTGCCAAAAAAGCGGAGTCTCTTTTGAAGTTCAAGGGTTTGACGCAGGAGGTTGTTCCGCGTTCTTTTTCTCTTTCAACTGCAATTGACCGTGCGGCAACACAGCTTGCCTTTGACTTGGATGCTGCGGCGATTATTACTCCTACGTCAAAAGGTTTTACTGCCAAAACGGTTTCAAAAAACCGCCCTAAAGCGGAGGTTATTGCGCTTACTCCTAATGTTCGCGTTCAGCGAAAACTTGCCATTGTGTGGGGGGTTGAGGCAATTCGGTTTTCGGAGAGTGTCAACAGCAAGAACATGATGGTGGAAGCGGTTAATGAGGCGAAAGCACACGGTCTTGTGAAAAAAGGCGACACTGTTGTTGTAACTGCCGGAATTCCGCTTGGGGTTTCGGGAAGCACCAATACTCTTAGAGTGCAGGTTGTTGACTAAGTTTTTTGTGTTTTTTCGTATTCTTTCTTCATTTTAAGCGCGTCAACTTCGATGTTCGGCGACTCTGAAATGAACGTGCCTGAGCACTTTCTTTTTATTAGTTCGGGCCAGAATTGTGTGTAATCAGGTGACTTTGACGATATTTTCAAGTGGTTGATTTCTCCTTTTTCGGAAAAGCGGATGCCGGTTAGATGGCAGTGCAGGTTGTTTAGCGCTTTTTGCCCTAACTGGTTTTTCAGGTAGTCGAGTTTGTCGCCGAAGTCTTCTCTTGTTTTAAGGCCGCCGTTTGTTCGCGCGTGCAAGTGTCCCCAGTCGATGGTGGGGCGTACTTTGTCAAAACCCATTTTTTTTGAGATTTCAACGGTTTCTTCGAAACTGCCCCAGGCAGAGTGTTTTCCCGTGGTTTCCGGGGAAAGAACAACGCTTAATTTTTCTTCGTTCATTTTGTCCAGGATTACTCCGAAGGCGTTTTCCATTTCATTGAAGGCTTTTTTTTTGTCAAATTTGCCTAAGAACCCGGGGTGAAAAACGACTTCTGTTCCGCCAGCCCAGTTTAAAATTTTCGCGGTTGCAAGAATTCTTTGAATGCTTGCTTTGCGCTTTTCTTTTTCATCGCTTATCAAATTAACGTAGTACGGGGCGTGCGCGCTTAAGCGCACGTTGTTTTCTTTGGCGGCCCGTCCGCATTCGCGTGCGTTTTCCTCTTTCATGTTTGCGCTTTGCACGAATTCGAATTCAAAGGCGTCAAGCCCTAGTTCCCGCACTTTTTCAATGCCTTTTTTCGAGCCTTGGCCTTTGCAGCAGACGGGGGTTCCGGCCGTTCCAAACAAAATTTGTTCTTTATTAATTTTTAACACGCCTTTTTTTCGGGAGCGTTCTTTTCCAGTTAATGATTTAAAGTATTCTAACCTTCAATTACTAAAAAAGGACGGATTTATTTTATAGGGTTTTTTAAAAAAAAATGGTTATGGTTAAGTGGCTTGGTCACGCCTCTTTTGAAGTCAAGTTGTCGGATAAAACAATTCTTTTTGACCCTTGGTTTGATCAAAAACCGGAGGAAATGCGCCGTCTTGTTCCTCCGGCTATTACTGCGAACCAGGTTAAAAGCGCTGACTTGGTGTTCGTTTCGCACGAGCACTTTGACCACTGTGATAGCGGCGACATTGACTTGATTGTCAGGCTTACCAACGCGCATGTCATTGCCCCGCAGTCGGCTCTTTCACGTTTGATTCTGCCTCCGAGAAACAGAATGCAAGCGGTTTCAGGAGACTCCTTTTCTTATAGGGGTCTTGACGTTAAAGTCGTTGAAGCAAGGCATCCTCAGAGTTCTGGAGCAGTTGGTTTTGTTGTAAGCGGAGGAGGAAGAAGCGTTTACTTCGCAGGCGACACGTATGACTATTATGGTTTAAGCGGAATAAACGTTGACGTTGCACTGCTTCCAATTGGCGGAACATTCACAATGGATTCAATTGGTTCTATTGTAGCTTTGAAAAAAATCAAGTGCAAGTATGTCATTCCGATGCACTATGACACGTTCGACCTGATAAAAGCAGATGTCAAGGTTTGGGCAAAGCAGGTAAGACGGGAAACAAAAGCAGAACCGGTAATCTTGCAAGTGGGTCAAACTTTTGAATTTTAAATTTGTGTTTAACCAAGGGGTGTTTTGAGAAAGATGATAACTGGCGGACGGGTAACAAAAGTTTTTGGAGAAAAATTGAAGGAAGATGCGGTTCAACAGCTTTCGGTAAACATTGACATCACGGATTTGTCTTTTGAGGGGGGGTTGGCCAAAATTGCTTATGTTTACGCGGTTAAGTACGAGCCGGGTCTTGCAAAAATAGAGGTTTCAGGTGAACTTTTCTTCGATGAAAAAGCGTCCAAGGATTTGAAGGGTTCTGAAGAAGAGTGGAAGAAAAACAAGACGGTTCCTCAAGGCATAACTGAAGAAGTATTGTCGTCAGTTACGTACTCTGGTTCTGCGGTGGGAACTTTGATTGCGTTTTCGTTGAACGTGGGAGCGCCAATCAACGTGCCAAAAGCAAAACTTGCGCCATTGGGCGACTCTAAACAAGAAGGAAAAGCAGGTTGAGGTAGTGTTGCAAAACTAGTTTGGAAAAATTGCCGCGTTTTGCAACTATAGTAAACGCGTTGAGCGTGCTTTTTAGTTATAGGGCTTGCTATGTGTGTTTTTTCCCCTTGAAAAAAATAAGTTTGGGGAAAAAATGAAAGGAGTTTAGTTTTTATCCGAATAGGTTTGCAAGTCCTGCGGCTGCTTCTTCTTCTTTTTTGCCTTCGTCTTCTACTTTAGCCTCTTCTTTCTTTTGACCTTCTGCAGGTGCTGCTGCGGCAGGTGCGACTGCTGCTTGCTTGACTGCTTCGTCGATGTCAACTCCCTCCAACGATGCTACAAGGGCTTTTACTTTGGCGGCGTCTTCTGAGGCGCCTGCCGCGGTCAAAACTTTGTTTACGTTTTCTTCGTTGACGGGTTGTCCTGAAGAGTGCAGCAAAAGGGCTGCGTATACGTCTTTCATTTGTTTATCTACCTCGGGTGCGAAAACATTAATCGTTAATTACTCTTTTTTTTCTTTTGTTGCAGGCGCGTTTTCCGCGGGTTTTTCAGCCCGTGTTTCTTCGACGTTTGCCGGTTTTTCTTCCGCTTTATCCTCTGTTGCCGGCGCTTTTTCTTCTTTTTTTGCAGGTTCTGCGTCGTTGCTTGCAGTTTCAGTTGGAGACGCATTTTCTTCCTTTGTTGAAGCGGTTGTTTCAGCAGGCGGTCTTTTTGATTCTATTGCCCCGTTCAAGGCGTTTGCCTGGCGCACTGCTTTTGCCAGAATTGCAGGAGTGCTTAACTTGTTGTATATTCCTGCGAATACGGATAGGTTGAGTGCTTGGGATGCTGCTTGTTTGAGCGCGTCCAAGTAGTAAGCGTCGTCGATGTCTAAAACGCTTGAATCGTAGGTCATTCCGTTTTCCACTAGCACTTCTAGTTTTAGTCCTACTTTGAATGGTTCCATTCCAAGTTGAGTGAGTATTGCCGCTTGTTTGAGCGTGACGGCCTCTCCTTTTTTGACTACTGTTGCGTCTTTAATGATGACGACTTTTGGACCTTGAATCTTGGCTTGAATCCCCGCTTTTTTAAGTTCTGTTAGTACTGGGCCGGGTGCAAGGTTTGTTTCTCCTGCTGGTGCTATCAAGTCTTCTTCAGCTATCATTCCGGGTTTTGCCGCAATGCTGCTTTTGTTTTTCCTTAGTATTTTTGCGAGTTTGAACGGGGGAAGTTTTGTGAACACTAACGCGCAGGAGCCTTCGAAGCGTTTTTTCAATTCTTCTGACTGGTTGACGTGTGCTTCGTCCAACGCGCGTTGCATCAGTGTTTTGCGTGTCATTATTACTTTGAGGTCTTCTCCGACGTTTTTCTTGAGGGTGTTGTATTGCTTGGTGGGAAGGTTTTGAAGGCATGCCACGCCGACTACGGGGTAGGCCGCTAAATCTTTTTTTATTTCTTCGACGATTTCGGTTTTGCGTTGTTTTGACAAAAACATGTGAAACACCATTTTAGTTACGCGGTTATTTTGACGGGTTTTCCCATTGTTGTTTTTACTAGAATGCTTTTGATTTGCGGTTCTTTGACTTTTGTTTTTACCGCTTCCATGATTGTGAGGATGTTTTCAGTTATTTCCTCTGCGTTCATTGTTTCCCGGCCTACAATACAGTGAAGGCACGGTAGGTATTTTCCTTTGGTTTTGAGCGTGACAACGCTTCGGGCACGTTTGATTGTTTCTGCAAGGTTCGCGTTTGGTAAAACGGGTTTTGGGAGTTTTCCGCGAGCTCCGAGCAATTGGCCAAGCTGTTTTCCTACCACGGCCATCAATTTTGGAGCGGACAAAAGGGAGTATTGTAGGAGTTCGCCTTGTTTTTTCTTGTCTGAAGCGTAAGATGTTATTTGGGCTGGGGAAATGACTCTGTCCGCGATTTTGCCTGCGTCTATTGCAAGTTGTCCGTCTGCAAAAATTGCTACTTTGAGTTCTTTTGGAACGTGTGGGAGCGCGACGTCGGTGTTTATGCGGTTTTCTGGTTTTTTGAAGTCTACGTCGGTGAAGTTTATTGCTAGGTCAATGCTTTGGGTGAACTTGCGTTTTCCTTTTGATTCTTCCAGCGCTTTTGAAACAGCGGTTTGAATTCTTTTCTTGTCGTAGGCCATCGTGGTTTTTTTCAGCTTGGTTTTTTTTAGTTGTGTTTAAAAAAAGGTTTGCAAAGCAAAAGTTAAACTGTGCTTTGGAACTTTTTTTTGAAAACTGGTTTTTTTACTCCCCTCCTGCACAAAAAAAGGCAGTTGTTTTAACGGGAGAACAAGTTGACTATTATTGAGCGCTTAACTTCTTTAAATACTTTATTCTTGCTTTTCGTGTTGTTTTTACCGCTTCAACACTCATGGTTCGTTTATCTTCATATGTTTGGTTTGCTTTCAGGGTCGGTTTTCCTGCCCAGTCGGTTTTTTTCCGTTGTTGCTCGCCTTGTCTTATAAGGTAGTTCGTTGTTTGGTTTATTCTATTTTGCATTGCGTCAAAAACTGTTTGCATGCTGTTTTGGGCTTTTCGCCTTTGTTTTTTTTCGAGTTTTTTTAATGCGTGCGTTGTTTCTGGGTGTTCTATTAATTTGTAGTGCAAG
>JBHHTN010000020.1:0-14446 GCA_046753405.1 Candidatus Micrarchaeia archaeon
CCATTAATTGTGGCAGGCTCTAATTCAATTCCTAAAACATTTGAAATGGTTTTGCAAAAAGAATTCGACGTTGTCGTAGTAGGCGCTGGAACCGCTGGTTGCCTTTGTGCTAGGGACCTGGCCCGTGAAGGGGTAAGTGTTGCAGTAATTGAAGAAGACTCCGAGCCGGGCAAGCAAGGCAGGTGCACTGCAATATTTTCAAAGCAAGGCTTGGACTGTTTGCAAGTTGACTACTACAAAACCGCGCTTTTAAACCAAGTGCGCGCTGCACGCGTTCACGCCAAGAAAAATCAGTTCAGCGTCAGGATTCCCGACACCGTTGCGGTTGTTCTGGACCGCTTCAAGTTCGACAAGCAATGCGCGAAAGAGGCAATTGACGCGGGAGCAAAAATTTTCTATAACTCTAAAGCAACGCTTTTGCAAAAGGCGGGAAAAAACTTCATGACAACGGTTGCAAACCCCCGAACTAAAAAAACAACCACTATTTTTGAGTCAAAGTTTTTGGTTGGCGCGGACGGCCTTGCGTCAGTTGTTGCAAGCCAGCTTGCCTTTCCTGACATTCCTCCAAAAGACTTCATTTTATGCCGCGAGGCAGAATACTCGCCGGCCTTCGTTAAAAATCCGGACACTGTTGACCTGTACTTGGACGTGGAATTGTTCCGCGGGTTTTTCGGGTGGATTGTGCCTACAAGCAGGAACTCTTTGAGGTTGGGTTTTGGAGTGCAAAACCACGCGCTTTTGGATTGGACGCGAACCAAGTTCATTCAAACGAACAAAGACGTTGAATACTCGCTTGCACACGGCAGGGCAATCAAAAAAAGGGAGTACGTCGCCTTAATCCCTCTTAGGGTGCGTAAAAAAACACAGAGGGGAAACGCTATTTTAATCGGAGACGCTGCGGGGCAAGTCAAGGCAACAACCGGAGGCGGCGTGGTAATAGGAGGGTTGTGTGCTCGGCTTGCTGCAAGGCGCATAAAGCACTCGATTCACACTGGCGAGGAACTGGACTACGAGAAACAGTGGAGAAAGAAATACTCGAATACGCTTCGTTTGCATCGGTTTATTCGGAATTTTTTGAACGTTTTGGACGATGCAACGCTCGACTTTTTGTTTGGAGTTGCCGTGTTTTTAGGGCTTCCAAGGTTCCTTGAACAACACGGAGACATGGACTTCGTCATACGCTGAAAAAAAACCACGAGTTTTGATTTTCAAAGTTCCACTTCACGCGAAGCGGTTTTTTTTAACTCTATTGCTGCCTTATGACAGTTGGAACTAAACACAGGCACAACCATGCTGAAAATATGCGTTAGTTTAGAGCCATCGGCAAAGCCCGCGCTTAGCATACGATCTAATTGTAGATTTATCCTGTTAAGTACGGCAATGGCATTTTCGTTTTTTTCCATTTTTCTAAGTGTCTTTCAAGAATGCTTGCTGCTTTTTCGGCTTGTTTTCGTGTTTTGACAGGGTTTTCCTCCAAAAGTCTTCGATGAAGTGTTCTAAGGTCGTTGCGGGCCTTCAAAAAAGGAATTTTTGGCGCGTCTCCTACTTTGTGAGCCATTTCCAAAAAAGAATGGCTTGCCTTGTCTAGTCTTTCCTGTAACCTTTTCGGAATTCCTTTTGGCATGATTTTAGTTTTTGAGTTTTAACGCTTAAAAAGAAGGGGTTGTTTATTTTCCGAACCGTCTTTCTGCTTGGTTGTAGTAGTTTATTGCTTGTTTGAAGTCGGATTGTGTGAATTCGGGCCAGAGCTTGGGTGAAAAGTAGAGTTCGGAGTACGCGGCTTGCCAGGGGAGGAAACCGCTTAGTCTTTGCACGTTGCCAGTTCTGATTATCAAGTCGGGCGTTTCTTTGAAGTACAAACTGTTTTCAAAAATTGTTTCGCTTGGCCTTGCCTTGTTTTCAATCATTTTGCGGGCAGCACTTAGCAATTCTTCTTTTCCGCTGTAGGCCATTGCCACGTTCATTTTCACGTTGTCAAAGTGCTCGGTTTTTTTTTCCAGGTCGTGGATTTCTTTTTGAAGGTCTTTTGGCAGCAACTCGAGTTTTCCGAAGAAGTTTACGCTTGCTTGGTGTTTTTCGAATAACTTGCTTTTCTTGGCTTTTTGGGTGTGTTTTTTCATTAAGTTGAAGAGTATTTTAAGCTCGTTTTTTGACCTTTGTGAAAAGTTTTCCAGTGATAATGCCCAGAGGGTCAGGCTTTTGATTTTGGCCTCGGCGCACCATTTTACTACGTCTTGGCTTTTTTTGAAGCCGCAGCCGTAGGCTTGCATTAGGGGGGTGCTGGTTTTTTTGCTGTACCTTCTGTTTCCGTCTGGAATGATTGCAACGCTGGAAAGTTTCATTAGAAAGTTCTTTATTATTAAGCGAATCAGGGTTTTAAATTCTTATTGCGTATATATTTCCTGCGGTGTCTGAGGCTTCTTCTTTTGTCGTTGTTCGAAGGCGTTCCAGTTCGCGGCCTGTTTTTCGCTGCAGGGTTGCGCGTTCTTATTTTGAAAAGTTTCAGGGCGTGATGTTACAGCAGGAGTTTGAACCTTTGTTATTTGTTTTTGGGCAGGAGGACCGCTTGCTTTGCGCTATTCACTCTTTGTTTTGCCTTGTTGGCTTTGACGCGGTTTTTTTGGATTCAAAAAAGCGGGTTGTAGATGTTCGTTTGGGAATTAAGCCTTTTTCCGAGGTTTTTATTGTTCCCAAAAAGCCTGCGAAGTACTTGGTTGAGTGCATGGAAGGTTCTGCCGAAGGCGTCAAGGAAGGCGACGAGTTGGAGTTTGAGGTTTGAAGAGTTCTTCTGGAAAACTTTTGTCTGAAGGCAGTCAGTTTTCAGAAGGTTTTGGCTGGAGGGTTTGCCAAACCGGTGTTTACAGTGTTCCTTTTTTTGATTTTTCGCGTCAAGAAAAGCGGTTGCTTGACTGCGTGTTTTCCCGTTATCGAAATGATTGTTTTTTGAAGAAAGGCGTTGTTTCAAGGGAAAACGCGCGGGAGGCGTTGAAGGCTTTGCTTGTTAGGGTTTGCAGGGAGTTTGACTTCGCGCTTGAAAAACGCAGGGCTCGGGTGCTTGTGGATTTTGCTTTGGCGCACACCGCTGGTTTTGGGGCCTTTGACTTTTTTTTGCAGGACGAGGATTTGGAGGAGGTTTCGCTTGCTTGCGTGGAAAAACCTGTTTTTGTTTTTCACCGCAAGAAGGGCTGGCTTGAGTCAAACTGTTTTTTCACGTCGGTTGACGCGGTTGTGGACGCGGTCAATAAAATGGCGCGTCCTTTGGGCCGACGGCTTTCTTTTCAAAGCCCGCGTTTGAACGCCAGGTTGCTTGACGGTTCTCGTTTGCATGCTTCAATTGCCCCGGTTGCTTTGGATGGGGTTGAAGTTACCATCAGGAAGTTTTCAAAGGACCCTTTTTGTGTTGCCGACCTTGTAGCATGCAACACTTTGAGTGCTTTTGCCGCCGCTTTTTTGTGGGTTGTTTTGCGTGCGGATGTTTCCGTGGTTGTCGCGGGCAACACGGGAAGCGGTAAGACCACCACGTTGAATTCATTGTTTTCTTTTTTGCCTGCAAAAGAGCGTTTTGTTGTTACTGAGGAGACTCCTGAGTTGAATTTGTTGCAAAGGCATGTTGTGCGTACTGTTGCCTTTGAAAAAGGCGTTGGCATGCAGGACTTGGTGAAGGACTCGTTGCGCATGCGTCCTGATCGGGTGATTGTCGGGGAAGTGCGGTCAAAAGAGGAGGTTAAAGCCTTGTTTGACTGTTTGTTGGCAGGACAGGCTCGCGGGGCGTATGCTACGATGCACGGTCGTAGTTCAAAGGAGGCGTTGGCAAGGCTTTCTTCTTTTGGGGTTTCTCGTGCTGACTTGCAGGCGTTGGATTTGTTGATTGTACAGCGTCGCATCCCTGTTTTTGATTTGAAGACTGGCGCGTCAAGGGAGTTGAGGAGGGTGACTGAAATTTCAGAGGTGGTTGACGGGGAGCCGCAAGTGGTTTTCGAGTACGACGCGCAGTCGGATTCGTTGAATTTTGTTGGAAAGAGTTTTTTGTTGAAACGCGTTTGTCCTACGTATGGTTGCAGTGAGAAACAGTTGTTGAAGGAACTTCAAAGGCGCGGAGGGTTTTTACAAGGGCTTGCAGACAGTGTTGGGCGTACTAAGTTTGATTCAAAAAGGTTTTTTGGAGTGGTTCAAGGTTTTTAGGAGTATTCCATTCTCACTTGTGTAATTGAGGGTTGGGTTAATTGTTTTTGTATTTGCAGTGCAAACGTGTTTGCCGCGTTTGATGAGAGGCTTGATAATAATTCGGACAGCGAGCGTGGTGTTTCCATTTTGCAAATTTGCGTGCTTGCTGAGTTTGCAAGGCTTGCCGCTTTTTCAACTGCTTTTTTCCTGGTGCCGATTTCGTCAATCAGGCCTGCTTTCAAAGCGTTTTTTGCAGTTAGAATGCGTCCGTCCAAGACTTCTTCAAAAAACGCGGTAAGTTTTCCTTTTCGTGCTTCGCGAACGTCTTTTTCAAAGTTTTCAAAGGTTTCCATTACCATTTCGTCTAACAACTGGCGTTCTTTGTCTGTCAGGTTTCGGTAGCCTGCTCCGATGTCTTTCAACTCTCCGCTTTTGAACGCTTCTTCTTTCAAACCCACTTTTCCGAATAACCCCTCGTAGTTTAGAATGCTTGCTCTTGCTCCGATGCTTCCGGTTATTGTGTTGGGGTTGGCTACAATGTAGTTGGAGGCGGCGGCAACGTAGTAGCCTCCGCTTGCCGCGCTTTCACTGAAATACGCTATTATTGGTTTTTTCACGGATTTTACTTCGTCGTGCAATTCTTTGCTTGCAACCGCGCTTCCCCCGGGGCTGTTTACAAGCAGCACTATGGATGTCATTTGAGGGTTTTCTTCTGCTTCTTTTAATTGTTGTGAAATTGCTTCAACTGACGCGGTTGCTTGTCCGAAGGCGTTTGAGGAACTTGTGGAAATTTCCCCTTTTAGTTCAATCAAGGCAACGCACTTGCTTAAAATGCTCGTTTTGCCTTCGGTTGCAGTGCTTATTACCAATAGCGTTGCAACGCCTATGAACAGCACTGCAAGCAAAACACCTAAAAAACGCAGTTTCATTTTTTTTCCCGTTGAATGGTTTTGCGCGAAAGTTTATTTTAAAGCGTTTGAAGGCTTTAAACTTTTAGCACAACCTTTTTCTTCATAGTCATTGTAACAAGTTAGCATTTTTTTTTCACAAGGGTTGAATGATTTTTTTCATGCTTTTTGACTTCACTTTTTTAGTTTCTCTTTTTGTGTTCATTCTTCCTGCTTATGTTGCAAACAGCGTGCCTGTAATCTTCGGGGGAGGCGTTCCTCTTGACTTCAACCGTAATTTTTCAGACGGAAGGCGCATTTTCGGCGAAGGCAAGACTTTGAGGGGTTTTGCCTCGGGCGTACTTTTGGGAACGCTTTTTGGCTTCCTGCTTTCACCTAACACGCGGCTTTTCGGCTTGTCGCCGCAAGGCTTTCTGACGGTTTCCTTTTTGTTGTCGTTCGGCGCGTTGACGGGGGATGCTGCCGGAAGTTTTGTCAAAAGGCGCGTAGGGCTTTCACACGGCCAGCAATACTTGTTTGTGGACCAGCTTTTCTTTCTTTTGTTCGCGTTGCTGTTCGCGTTTGCCTTCAAGCCGGAGTTGTTGAGCGAAATAGGCGTTTTAGGAGTGGTTGTATTGACTCTTTTCACGCTTGTACTGCACGTTTCGTTTAACTTGCTTGCGCACAAGTACAAATTCAAAAAAGTTCCTTGGTGAAAAATGAGGAAAAAAAGGAAGGCATTGAAAAAGTTTTCGTTGCGCGAGAGTGAAAAACAGTTTTTAATAAAGTTTTTTTTAATTTTCTTCGCTCTTTTTTTGTTAATCCACGCTTTTGACCTTGCTCCTTTTACTTCGGATGTTTCAACTTCACTTAAAACAGCCATTGCTTCTCTGGAGCAAAAACTCTTGCATTTTGCGGGTTTTCAAGTATTCCGCAACGCAGAAGTTCTGTACGCGGGTGTTGATGCCTACCAGGTGGTAATAGAGTGCACTGGCCTGGTTTTGGTTGCGTTGCTTGCCGCGCTTTTGTATTCCACTGACTTGAAGGAAAAGGAAAGACGAAGGGCTTTGTTGCTTTACACTCCTTTTTTGCTTGTTTTCAACATTGCGCGCTTGTTTGTTACTTTGTATTCGGGTGTTGCCTTTGGGCGCCAAACCCTTGAAATAGTGCACCCTGTTTTATGGATTGTGGACTCTTTGGTTGTACTTGCTTTGTGGGCGTTTTCCGCAAAAATAAGGGTTTAATACCGGGAAAATTCACAAATTAGTTACTTGGAAAGGGAAAAAAACGTGTTTTTTTGGGTGCACGGCTGACGGTAGCTCTTCCTCAAAAAAAGGGCGGCCGAGGAACTTCCTCTCATTCAACTTTCGTTAAGAAGGTTTGTTAACAACCGAAAGGTTGCCGGTGTAAGTCCGGAGTCTGGGAGCAGAAACGATATTCGAGTTGCACTTAGGAATGATTTGTTCACAAGACCGTTTGAAGTGCTTTTCGAACTGAAACGTGCCCGGGCAAGGAATGCAAGGCAAATTTAAGCCGCGTCAGTCCAATGCCGTGAAAAACAGAAAGAGGAGTACGGCCTACAAAAACACGCCTTTTTCCATGCTTTTAGGAGCGTTTAAAGAAGTTTTTGCCTATTGATTTTTTTTTGCCAGAGCGCAAGCGGTCGGCAAAAAATTCTTTAACTTTTCTTGTGCCGTCAGGGTAAATGTGTCTGTAACTTGGCAAGAACCGTTTGGTATGGAAGTCGGCATAGACGTAGCCTTTGTCCTTTAATTCCGCCCATCTGTTAAGCCGGCGGGACCACGTGTTGTAAACGCGGTTGATTCCTCCTTTTGTTAAGTTTCCGATTTTGCCAATTTTAAATTCAGGGTCATAATTGTTCTCGTACGCGGAGTAAACTGAAACAAAGGCGTTTCCGTGCGGGTTTATTACTATTGTCGGGCTTATCATGCTTTCTTCGTAGTCTTTTTCAAGGGAAAAGGGGTGCACGGTTCGGTCTTCGCTTTTGTAGTTTTTTGCGCTTGCAACGGCAATTACGCTTTTGGATTTGCCGATGATGTCTTCAGCGTGGCATTCTTCTAATGCTTTTGCGGTTTGTTCAAACAACGGCTTTAGCTTTTTAGGAAGTTTCAAGTCGTCAAGTGTGCTTAAGGATTTTTTCACGTTGTAATATTCCTTGTCGCGTACGTTTATCTTCAGGTTGCTGCTTAGGTAGTCGATGGTTTCGTAGTATTGTACTTCGCGTGGTAGCAATTTTGTTGCTATTCTTTGTTTGCGTTTGAATTGTTCGCGCATTAGTGTTGCAAGCGAAAGAATTCTTTGCTTGGTTTCTGGGTCGTATTTGTAGTGCTCGGGGTCCATTGAAATTTGAAATTGAATGCGTTTCAAAAGGTTGCGCTTGCCTTTTGTGAACGGCTTGAAAAGGCGTTCCAATTCAGTGTAATTGTTTGGTATCCAGCTTCCGTTTGTCAGGACTTCAACGTTGCCTTTTTGCGCAGCGTAATGCAAAAGCGGAAGGAAGTCCTTGTGAAGTCCGGGCTCTCCGCCTGAAAGGCGCACTATTGCGTGTCCGTTTATTGCCTTTATTGCCTTGTGAACCGCGTCGGTTGGAAGGTCTGATTTTTTTTCCTTTGGAGGGTTTGCTTAGGCAGTATTTGCATTTGAAATTGCAGCGGTTGGTGAGGATGAAGGTAACTCGTTCTATTGGCGGCAGGTAAAACGCCTTTCTGGTCTTTTCGTGTTTTTTGCTAATGGATTCAAAATGTTTGCGGCTCCATTTTTTGGCTTCTGTTTTCGACTGCTCGCTTTTTGGGTCTTTAAGTTCGTTGAATGCTGGTTCAGCGTGTTCTTTTGTTTTGAGCTTTTTCCCAAGAAAACGTTTCATTGTGGTATATAGTAAAAAAAGCGTTAAAAAATCTTTCTGCTTTCTTTTTGCTTTTTATAATGTAAATTGCAAATTTTATTTGTCATGCGTCGTGTGCGGTTTCTTGAAAACTTGGCCTTTAGGAAGGATGCTTTGCGTAAAACGCATAAGATTCAAAGTGCTTCTTTTAAGGGTTCTTTGCTTGTTGCAAAACTAAAGCCGGTTGAAGAAGGAGGTTCATTGAAGGTTAAACGGAGGGTGGAGGAATCGCTTGTGGGTGCTCCTTGGCACAAAAAATTTGAGGAAACGCACGGTTTTTTAGTTAAGTCGCGTCTTGATTCCAAAAACAACCTTGTGGTTACAATTGGCAATAGCCTTGACAAGAGTAAGCCGTCGTTTAAGGAAAAAAATGCGTTGCGTTCGCTGGTTGTAAGAAACAAGTTATTGCACAACCAGTTGGCTAATAATGCCCGTTTGAAATTTGCTTTAATGCGAACTGCTGCGGGTTCACGGCTTGAAAAACTGTCTGCAACAAAACTTGCAAGGTTAATTGAACGGCATTAGTGCGGCCTTTAGTTCTACTCATCTTTTTAATATTCTTCAGTCCTAATTCTTTTTTCATAGTTAGGTGTTCTTGGCGTGCGGTTGTCTAAAGAGGATTTGAAGAAGGAGTTTTCCCGGGATTTTAAAAAGCATTTTGAAGTTGATGTTTTTCGCAAAGAAGGCTTTGAAAGGTCTGTTTGTCCCAAGTGCGGCAAGGGTTTTTGGTCGCTTGGGGCGCATTCGTGCGGGGATTCTTCGCATGAAAAGTACTCGTTTTTCAAGAAAAACCCAAAGAAAGAAACGTATGCTGGTTTTTGGAAGAAGTTTGCTGGTTTTTGGAAGAAGCGTGGCCATGAAATTCTTCCGCGTTACCCTGTTTTGTCGCGGTGGCGTGACGACTTGTATTTCACAATTGCCTCCATCGTGGATTTTCAGCGTCTTGAGGCGGGTAAAATTGTTTTTGAGTATCCTGCTAATCCTTTGATGGTTCCGCAAATGTGTTTGAGGTTTCCTGACATTGCCAACATCGGCGTTACGGGAAGGCATTTTTCGTGTTTTATGATGGCGGGCCAGCACGCGTTTAACCCGCCAAAGGAGGGTTATTGGAAGGACGAGTGCTTGCAGTACAACTTTGAGTTTTTAACCGGGGAGTTGGGGATAAAAAAAGACGACGTGACTTACGTTGAGGATGTTTGGAACATGCCTGATTTTTCGGCTTTTGGTCCGTGCGTGGAGTCTTTTTCCAAGGGTTCCGAGCTTGTTAACAGCGTGTTCATGCAGTTCAGGGCGAAAAATTCTGGTTATGAGGAGTTGCCGATGAAGGTTATTGACGTTGGCTGGGGTTTTGAGCGGTTGCTTTGGTTTTATAACGGGAATTTGACTGCGTACGACGCGGTTTTCCCGCGTGAAATAGAGTTCATGAAGAAGAAGTGTTCAATTTCAGTTGACCACGATTTGTTTTCGCGTTATGCAGAGCTTTCAGCAGGCCTTAATGTTGAGGAGGTGTTGAATGTTTCGCAGGAGCGTGAGAAGATTGCCGGGCTTTTAGGCGTTTCAGTTGACCAGTTGCACAAGAGTATTTTGCCAATGCAGGGAATTTACGCTGTTGCCGACCATTCCCGCACGTTGCTTTTTGCTCTTGCAGACGGCGCTTTGCCTTCGAACACTGCGGGGGGTTACAATTTGCGTGTTGTTTTGCGTCGCGCGCTGTCTTTTTTTGACGAGTATGGTTTTGACTTTGGCCTTTTGGATGTCATGAGCATGCATGCCGAGGATTTGAAGGGTTTGTTTCCGGAGCTTTCTGAAAACTTGCCGGGAATGCAGGGGATTCTTGAGGTTGAAAAAAGAAAATATGTTGAAAGTAAGACTAAGGCTCTTAGGATTGCCGGGGAAATAATCAAAAGCGGAAAACAGCCTTCTGTTGAAAAACTTGTTTCTTTGTATGAAAGCAATGGCTTGGCTCCCGAGCTTTTGGAGAAGGCGGCTGAAGAGGCTAAGGCGAAAATTGAGATTCCCTCCGAGTTTTACCGTAAGGTCACTGACAAGCATGTTATGGAGGAAAAAAAGAAGGAGGCAAAGGAGGCGGGCGGCATTAGACTTGAGGGTTTGCCTGAAACAATTGCTTTGTATTACGAGGAGGGTTCGTTGAATGAAGCCAAGGCAAAGGTTTTGGCAAAAGACAAGTCTGGCAAAGTTGTTGTTTTGGATCAAACGCTTTTTTACCCTGAAGGCGGAGGGCAGTGCGCGGATAAAGGGAAGCTCGGAGGGATTGAAGTTTATGATGTTCAGAAGAAGTCTTGTGTTGTTTTGCATTACTTGAAAAAACCGCTTGGTGCAAAAATTGGTTCTTCGGTAAAAATTGTTTTGAACAGAGAGCGGCGCGAGGGTATTACTCGTCATCACAGTGCCACTCATGTTTTGATTGCGTGTTGCCGCAAGGTTTTGGGTAACCATGTTTGGCAGACTGGGAGCAAGAAGGAAGAGGATTACGCGCATGTTGACGTCACTCATTTTGAGAAGCCTTCGCGGAAGCAGAAAGAGGAAATTGAACGTCTTGCCAACGAGATTGTCACGGATGCGCGTTTGATTACTGTTACTGAAATGGACCGTGGGAAGGCGGAGCAGAAGTATTCTTACCGTTTGTATCAGGGAGGGGGCGCGATTGGAAAGCGTTTGCGTGTTTTGGAAGTGAAAGGCGTTGACGTTGAAAGTTGCGGCGGACTGCATAGGACTAACACGTCTGAAATAGGCTTGGTTAAAATTACGGGTTTTGAGCAAATTCAAGACGGAGTGGTGCGCGTTAACTTCAAGGTTGGTCGGGCCGCGTTGGACTTTGTTCAAAAACAGGAAGGGGTTTTGGATGACGCGCGCGGAGTGTTTTCAATTGGCCGCGAGGACTTGCCTAAGACGTCGAAGAGGTTTTTTGAGGAGTGGAAGGAGCGCGGCAAGGAAATTGAAAAGTTGAGGGGCGAGATTGCATCGAGTTTTGGGCCCAAGTTGGTTGAAGAGGCCAAGAAGTCGAAGGACAAGGTTGTTGAAGAGCATGGTTTGAGTGTTGACTTTCGTACTTTGGAAAAGCTTGCAAGCGACGTGGCCTCATGCGAGGGTTTGACTGCAATTTTGTCTAATAAAGACAAGTTTTTTGTTGTTGCCTGCAACGAGAAGTCTGGGAAAAACGCTGTTGAAATAATAAAAAAGAAGGGTGTTGGCGGCGGAAGCCCCTTTTTTGCTCGGGGAAAGAAAAAGTAATTTTAAAGGCCTGCTTCTTTTTGTGTTTTGACGTAGAACAGTGCTGCTGCGCCGATTGCAAGTACTGCTGCTATTAGGATTAATCCGGAGTCGATTCCGCTGTCTTCGAGTTCTTGTGATATTACTGCAGGTGCCGGCGTTGTTGGTTTTGGTGTTGCACTTGGCGGTTTTGTTGTTGGCTTTGGCGTTGTTTCAGTAGTGGTTGCGGGTTCTTCGGTTTCTTCTTCGCTGGGTGTTTCAGCAGGTGGTGTTTCTGTTGGTGCAGGCGTGGCTGTTTGCGTGGTTGCCGGCAGGTTTGAGGTGCTGACTCCGCTTGAGCCTCCGAATGACGAGGGGTAGGATACTGCTGCGCTTGTGGATGTTGTCGCACTTTGCGAGCTTGTGAGGAGTACTGGGGATGCCGAGGCTTTTGCAGTTACAGTTGAGGTGCAGTCGCTGCTTCCTTGCACTACTTTCCACGAGTTTGTCAGTGTTGAGTCTGCTGCTGTTCCAAGTGGGGCTGTAGCGCTTTCTCCTGTTTGAAGAGTGCAACCTCCGGAGAGTGCTATTGTGAGGTTTAAGTCTGCTCTGCCGCCTAAAATTGTTGTTGCTTGCACGTCGAATTCCGCGTTTTGGTCAGCGCTTGACGAGGCGGTTACTGTAAGCGAGTTTATGGATACGACGTTTAAGTCGGTTTCGCTTATTTTCACGCTGTTTTCCGGAGCGCCGTTTATTAAAAGGTCGGTGAACTTGTTTGATGCTTTTGGCGTTGTTGGAATGATGTTTAGGAATGACACGCTTTTGGTTCCGCCTTTTGTCACGGAGTTTCCAGAGTAGGTTCCAGAGTAGCTTGTTTGGGCGGTCCAGCCGTTGAGTGAGGAGAGTGTTACAGAGCTTAGCGTGGCGTCGGTGTTGGGGTCGTCGTTGAGTATTACCGCGTTGCAGTTGAAGCCTACGCCGATTTCAACGTTGCCTTCTCCTCCGTTGCAGGAAAAGTCTTGCAAGGTGAGGGTGGCAAAGGCCAGGTTGGACAGCAGTATGATGATTGCCGTTGTCAGTAATTTTTTCGTTTCTTATTTCACCCGTAAATGTATAAGTATATTCCTTTTATGCTGGCGTTTACTCCGCTTGTTGAGGTTACGTTTACGCGCAAGTAGTTGCTTCCTGTTGTCCAGGTGCCCGAGGGCGGTTTTACTCGTATGTAGCCCCAGTTGTAAAGCCCTTCTGCAGAAGGCGCGATGAGTGTTTCATCCGACCTGTGGGTTATCAGCGTCCAGTTGACTTCCGAGTACGCTCGGCAGCTTTCTTGCCAGCATGAATAGCTTTCAGGGGAGTATTCAACGCTGTTTACAGTGACGTTGACTGCTGACTCTGAAAGGTTGCGGACGTTGTATATGTAGAGTGTGACGTTGTCTGTTAAGCCGAGGTTGTAGTTGTAGTAGAAGCTTCCGTCTGTTATTGACTCGTTTGAATTGTTTGTGGTCATGGTTCCTGTTTGGTAGTATGCTTGTATCGGGCTTACGATGTTGAAGTATATGCTGCTTGCCTCAAAGGTCGTGGTGTTGTCTGTTGTCGTTGTGAACTTGGGGTAGAGGTAATAGTATTTTTCTATCCATGTTCCGTTGGACTGTATTGTTACGTTGGCGCTTCCGTTTATTGTACAGCCACCTGTTGCTGTTGCAGAGTTGCATGAGCCTACTGAGAAGTTGTATGTTGTTTGTGTTGGCCAGGAGGATTCGTAGATTGAAGTTATGTTTCCGCTTGTGAGGGCGCCGGTGCCGGGGTCGGTCAGGGTGACGTTTACTGTGACGTTTTCATTGCTTGTGTACTGCCAGCGCGCGTTGGTTATTGTTACTGCGAACGCTTTTGCGTCAAAGCTGTACCAGCCTTCTCTTGTGGAGTTGTCGGAGTTGTCTTTCACCGTTACCACGATGCTTTTCCAGCCGGAAGTCCAGGACGAAGAAGGCGCTTGTATTGTGACGTTGGTTGTGTAGTTGAACGTGGCGTCTGCTGTGAAGCTTAGGTTCGTGCGCGTGTTGCCGTAGCCGCTCCAACTGTTTAAGTACACGCTTTCCACCGAGTAGTTTCCTGCGAGGGCGGTGCCGTATGATATTGGGTCTGTGATTGTTATGTTTGCAGTTGCATTCGAGCTGATTCCAACTGTGTACTGGCCGTTTAGGTTGACGTTGAAGGGAATTACTGAGAACCATATGTACGCTGTTTCTTTGTCGCTTTCGTTGTTTTCAATTATCAACTCGCCGTTGTACCACCCGCTTGGCCAGGAAGTGCCTCGGGTGAAGTTTATGGTGGCTGTTCCGTTGACTGTTGTTTGGCTTAGGTTGAAGTCGGTGTTGTTTGAAAGCTCTGTGTATTGGTAACTGGTTTCCGACCAAACGCTTAGTTTTACGCCGGTTATTGTGGTGTTTAGCAAGTCGGACGCGTTGTAATCGCCTGACCATTTAGGCGTTTTGGCGGTTGTCACGTTGAACCTTACTGTGTCGCCTGGTTTGTAGGAGTATGCCCAGTCGTTGTTTGCATCCACCGCGCGTGCGTCTGCGTGGAATGCTTTTACGCTGAACCATGCCCAGCCCGTTTCAGTTCCGTTTATGTCTAAAAGAGCGTTGTAGGAGCCTGTTGGCCATTTGTCTGTGGGCGTGATGTTGACTACGTAGTCTAAGTGGGAGGAAGTGTTTGCGGACGAGTACCACGGGCTTGAAGCGTTTACTGTTGTTGTCGTAGAGTTGTAAATTGACGCGTTTACTTCGCTTGGAGGCCACGTTGTGTATTGTTCGAGTTTTTTGATGCTTATTGTAACGTTTCCTCCTATGTCTTGACCGTCAATGGAACTGTAGTCGCCGGCGTTGCTGATTCTGACGTATACTTGCACGGTGTCGCTTGTGCCGTAGGAAGACTTGTAGACGAAGCTTGTTCCGCTTATTTCTACTGGAGAGCCGTAAGCGTCCCATTTTCTGATTTCAAACCATGCTTGTCCGTAGTCTGTGCGGCCGTCTTCTGTTGTAACTTTTATCGTAGCAGCGTAGGAACCGGTTGTCCATTCCCCGTTTGGTGCCAGGGAAGCGTTTAAACTGACGTATCCAATTCCGTTTGTCATTGTAGTGCTGTTTACCGCGCTTGTGTTGTAGTTGAATGTTGCCGGGGGCCACGAGTATTCTCCGGGCCTTCCGGTGTACTCGACTTTTTGCACGGTTATTGTTCCTCCCAGGCCTTGGGAGTTGGTCCACCAGCTTCCGCCTCCTTCATA
>JBHHTN010000021.1:0-14192 GCA_046753405.1 Candidatus Micrarchaeia archaeon
TTGGATCCGAAAAAACCCGCTGAAAATTTTTCTTGGGGATTTGGACAAGGCACGGGTTCGTGACAAAGTAGGAGTTAAACAAGTGGTTGAAGAGTTGGGGCGCTTTAACGCCCTTGTCAAACCTTACGTTACTTTAAAGCACAGGTTGTTGTTTTGGCAGGAATACGCCAAAGGAAACCAAGAGCTTCTAAAGAACAAGAAAAAGTTTTTTGCTCAAATAGAACGCGAGTCGGAAAGAATACGCAAAAAATATTCAATGAAATGAAAAAAAATCTTCTGATGAATTTATACTTCATCTCTAAACAGACAATTACAATAGGATTAGTAGTTTAAAAAATGCGCGGGGGGTGGGACTCGAACCCACGCGAGGCATAAGCCTCAACAGATTAGCAGTCTGCCGCAATGGCCGCTATGCGACCCCCGCAAAATTAGTCTGAATAGTTTTTTGGGCAAGTGAATTAATATGCTTTTTTGCACTTTTGTTTTATTTAATTTTAGCACTGTTCAGTGGAAAAGAAGTGTTAGATGGGGTAATTAAGCGTAGTCTTCGTTTGTTTAAACATCGGCACTTTTATTAAAAATGGCAAAAAATTTAAAAAAGGGCATAACTTAAATAAATTGGTGATTTCTTGGTTTTTGTGAGTCTGGACAAATCCGGAAGAATCTTGCTTCCAAAAAAAATTCGCGAACAGATTAAAGCGGAGACTTTCGACGTTGAAGTAGAAAAAGAAAAAATAATACTGCGTCGTCTGAAGAGCATTGATGAAATGTGCGGCAGCATGTCTTTTCTAAAGAACGTTAACTGGAGACGTATGCCTGAAGAAGAATGCAAGGAATGGTAATCGGAGACGAAAACTCAATGAAAGTGCTTTTTGACAGCAACGCTTGGATGACTTACTTTGAGGGTGGCAAAAAAGCAGAAAAAGTAAAAAAATTATTAAAAGCAAACTATGGAAAAATACTTACTACTTCCGCGAACTTATACGAAGTCAAATACGTTCTCTTGCGAACTGGGCGCGGCAAGGCCGAACAAGCAGAAGCTTTCATTAAAGCAAATTCAGAAATAATTTCTATAGACGAATACGTTGCCTCCGAAGCTGCAGAACTCCGCGCGTCTAAAGGATTAGGCGCTGTGGACGCGTTTACAATGGCCGCGGCGCAAAAATTAAATGCAAAAATTGTTTCTGCATATCCCCACTTCAAACCATTCAAAAAATATTTAAAAAAGATTTGACAAAGTGCGAATGTCATGTTTTCTAGTTATTTCCTTTTAATTTTGGGAAGCGGTGAAATTACCGCTCTTGGCAATTTCAGTTTATTTGCGCTGGTTTCAAAGTCTTTTGGCAGAACAGCGTATTTTATGAAGAATTGTTTTGCTTTATCGTAATTTGCTTCTCCTTGGATTTCAAGTATTTTTTTTGAGAGCTCTTCTACTGTTTTAGGAATTTTGCTGGCAATAAATTTAAAGCGTTCTTTTTCAAAGCTTACGGCTCCTTTTTCTTTGAGAAAATTGAAGATCGTGGCCAGTGCCTTTGAGTGCGCACCGCCAAGTTCTCTTGATTTTACAGCACTGTTTAAATGCCGTATTGTGGACGTTAAATGAGCGTGGTAAACCGCATTTCGTTCTTTTTCAGTTGTCTTCTTTTTTTCGAAAAGCGTGTTTTGCAATTTCCCTTGTGAATTGGTAAACAGTCAGTCCGTGAGGGTTTAATTGCTTCCAATAAACGGGGTCAATTGCCTCTGCTGCTTTTACGAGGTGTTCAAGGCACTTGTGCTCTTTTGCGGAGAGGTGGCTTAGGTTTACGTTAACTGGAACGGTTATGCATTCTTTTTGTTTTCCAACTGTCGCTTTTCATTTCTCCCGCATTTGTTCGTAAGCTTCCAGTATGTCGTTTACTTCGATTATTTGTATGTTTGTTACTTTTTCCACGTTTACTCCGCGTTCTATTGACGTTCCAATGGGCACAAGCAGTGTCTTGTAACCGGCGTTTTTGGCTGCCTTTGCCTTTAGAAATATGCCGTTGACTTTGCCGATTGTTCCTTTTTCGTCGGGTTCAAGTGTTCCTGTTATCAACGCGTCTTTTCGCAAAGACTCGTTTCTTAAAAGCGCTATTGTTGTTATTGCCAGTGCGGCTCCCGCGCTTTTTCCTCCAACAACTCCGGAGGGGCTTACCAAGTCGTAGTACAAGTTCACGTTGCTGGTGTCGCGGTTTGCCACTTGCCTTGCAACGTTTAATGCAAGGCGCACAGAGGTTTGCGTGTCCGGGTTCAAAATCGGGTTTTCCGTGTCAATTCTGACGTATACTTTTCCGCTTCCGCGTGAAACGTATGCTTTTAGTTCTGCAAGGTAGCCGTTGCCGTCGATTCCAACTGCGGGAAGCATTGTTGTTCTTTCGTTGAACGGTTTTGCCCCCTCGTTTAACCCCTCAAGACGGGTTTGGTGAAGGTAGTTTGAAAAAACGTCGTCGAAAGTGCTTTTGAAGGTGTATCCCAGCATTATGGAAAAAAAGATTGCTGCTACCAAAACGCATGCAAGGATTTTTTTCATTGCGAAAGATATATTGGCATGGTGGGAAATATAAAGAGTGCAGCAGGCAATGTCTCCCTTAATCGCACAAACGGTTTGTGCGGCAGTTGACCCGAAACTTCTTTCTCAGCCTTTGTATCCTGCGAGCACGCTTGTCAGAACTTATAGTTGCTCCTTCCGGCCTGGCTAGGTTCGCTTTGGCAAACGTAACGCAGGGCAAGGCGTCGCAGATTGAAGCCGGACTGCTGCAAAATCGCAATTGCGCTCAAAAGGGCTGTCGCCCACCTTGACGGGATTGGTGTGACAAGGGACCCGTAGCCCCCCGGCCAAAAATGCCTGCTGCAATCATATTTTAGGATTTTTGTAAATAAAAGCTCTTTTCATGGCGGCAAGCTTTTAAAAAAAATGCTTGAAAGGCTAATGGCTTTTCCACCCAATTGTTTTATATTTATGTTCGGAATTAACTTTAGCACCGGTTTTTTTGTCTTTGCTGACAACTACCGTTTTGCTTTAAAAATTTTTTTAGGGGATGGTTGGATAAACAATGGAGGAAATCGTTTCTGACGCTTTAAAAGCCGCAAACCAGGGAAAATTCGATAAAACTGTGGGCAGTGCCGAAATTGAGGAAGACTTTGAATTTGAAACTCCGAGGATTTTGGTTGTTGGAAGCGGGGGCGCTGGATGCAACTCCGTAAACCGCCTTGCAAAGGCGGGAATCAAAGGGGCGGAGTTAATTGCTATTAATACTGACCGCATGCACTTGACTTTGATTTCAGAAAGCGTCAAAAAACTTTTGATAGGCGCGTCTCTTACAAGGGGCTTGGGCGCTGGGGGTTACCCCGAGGTTGGAAAAAAATGCGCCGAGGTTTCAAGAGACTCGTTGGAAAAAGTTTTCGACAAGGCGGACCTGGTTTTTTTGACTGCGGGAATGGGAGGCGGAACTGGAACTGGCAGTGCTCCGATTCTTGCGGAAATCGCTAAAAAACAAGGCGCAATAGTAATTGCAATTGTAACCTATCCTTTTGCGTTGGAGCGCGCAAGGCTTGAGCGGGCCGACGAGGGTTTGGAAAGCTTGAAAAAATGCGCGGACACCATCATCGTCATTGACAACAACCGCCTTGTTGAAATCGTTCCGAATTTGCCGATTGACCAAGCTTTTGCAGTTGCAGATGAAATCATCGCGCGCGCGGTAAGGGGTATTACGGAAACAATCACAACTCCGTCTTTGGTTAACCTTGATTTTGCAGATGTTCGTGCGGTAATGGGCAACGGCGGAGTGAGCATGATTGCTGTTGGCGAGGCCAAAGGCGCCGGGCGCGAGAGTGCTGTTGTGGAAAACACGTTGAACCACTCGCTTTTGGACGTTGACTATGCCGGAGCAAAAGGAGTGTTGCTGCACATTACAGGAGGTCCGGACATGACTTTGGGAGAGTGCAATTCTATTGGCGAGTCCTTGACTGAAAGGGTTGACCCTCAGGCAACGGTTATTTGGGGTTCAAGAATCGACCCTTCGTTCGAGGGGAGAATCGAGGCAATAGCCATTTTCACGGGAATTCAAAGCCCTTATGTTTTGGGAAAACAAGTCAGAACCCAAGGCGCAAGCACGCCGACTCACGGCGTTGAAGACATTGAATTTTTGTGAACACTAACAAGTAGAACCTTTCCAGCTCCTATATTTTTTTTGTGCAAACAAAAACCTTTACTGTTTGGGCACATGGGGTTCCAACACTTTTTTAATTGAAAAGGCGAGCAGCAGCAACAAAACGCCTATAACAAGCCATGCAAACGGAAAACTATCAACAAAAGAACCCGCAGATGCAACTTCTTCGCCTTCAATGTTATTCAAAACAGCATCCTTCGTGGCAACCAACACCCCGTTTTTCCACAACCTTGCCATCACCAAGTACTTCCCAGGCTCCTTCAAAGCAATCTCTGACTCATAACGCTTCCTCCCCTCAAAAACGTCGAAAAACACGGGACTGCCACTTTTGACTATTTGAACTTCCACTGTTCCCTCCTCGTCAAAATTCTTCACTTCAAAAGCCATCTTAGTAACATTGTTCTCTCGAATTGTTCCAATACTAACCCTCAAAGGGCTAGCGTCGACATGCACAGGACTTGCAGTAAGCAAAGGCGTTGGTGTTTGTCTTGACACCAACGTTGTCTGTGGTGATGGTTCAGGCGAAGGCTCAGGATAAGGAGTAGGCGTTGGCGAAGGAGAAGGCTCTTCAGGCAAATCACTCACTCCGACACTCAAAACATCAACTTGAGAAGGCGAGTAAGATGAAGTATACTCTCCTTTGCTTCCACTGCCGCTTGAACCAAAACTTGTGGAACCCCCGCCTCCTGAAACACTCACCACTTCAGGCGCAACAGTAGGCAAAACAGGCGGAGGGGTAGGCGTAGGAACAGGCGTTACAATCGGGGTAGGCTCAGACGTTGGCTCCAAAGTAGGAGTGGCAGTAGGAACAGGAGTAGGCGTAACATTCACAACAACAGTAGTGTTCAAAGTCACACTTCTCAACACGCTTGCACCCCAATTAGCAGAACTATCATTGGCGTAAACCTTGTAAGAATAAGTCGCATCGCCTTGACTTGTCATATTCACAAAACAATTCAAACCACTCCTAGACATCGAAACATTCAAACTACCAACCTCCAACAAACAAGAGTCAGAATTTGCTTCCACAAAAGTCACATTAACATAAAAATAATTCTGAGACAAATTAGCACCGTCAACCTCAGTCGGAGAAACAAAACTAAAACCAGACGAACCAGCAGTATCCAAAGTCAAAGAACGCACAACAGAAGCATTCCAATTGTTAGCCGAATCATTAACATAAACACGGTACGAATAAACCCCATCGCCTTGACTTGTCATATTCACAAAACAATTCAAACCACTCCTAGACATCGAAACATTCAAACTACCAACCTCCAACAAACAAGAGTCAGAATTTGCTTCCACAAAAGTCACATTAACATAAAAATAATTACGAGAAATAAACACTTCTTCAGCCTCAGTAGGAGGTACATACGAAATAACATTCGAAGAAGGAGGAACTGGCGGAGTTGCCCCAGCGTACTCAAAAGCCCCAATGTCCCAACCACTTCCCTGCGGCCTGGAAACCCCAACAAAATCCTTCCTAATATCAACGCCAAAAAGATTGTAAAAAACATCATACGCCGCAGAATCCGTTCCAGCATCTATAGCCGGAGACGCCGACTGCAAAGAAAAATTATTCAAAGAAGAATCCTCAAAAAGAGGATCCTGAACAAGACAAGAAGAACACTGCGAACCACCCTGCTGAAAATCAGACAACGTTGTGTAAGTCTGTCCTTGCCAGCGAACACTAAAATTAGAACCATAAATCAACGAGTAATCAACAGTTGAAACAGAACCACTTTCCACATAAAGGTCGTACCCACTCGGCTCTCCTCTGTAAGCAAAAATGTTGTCAACCATATTAAACGTTCCAGCAGGAGGCAAATGAATTCCGGTTTCCACGTCATAAATAGTGTTGCCAACAACCCAGTTCTCGCCACTTGTACTCCGGTACCTTATTGCAGCGCCACTTTGCGCGTCGGCCCCTGGAGAATAAGGGTCTGAAATTCTATTAATATCATAAATAACATTCCCAATCACACTCACGTTCTCGCATAATGTACAAGCAAATCCTGAAGAAGCATCATGAATTCTGTTAAAGATAACGTAAGAATCCTGCACAGGCAAACTGTATTGACCATAATGCAGAACTATTCCAGCTCCACCTTCATCAAAAGGACCATGAATAATGTTTTCTGAGATTACGGTGTAACGAGTTCCTTTAAGATCAATACCATCCTCGTCGTTTCCATACATCGTGTTCCTGCCGATGTAATAGTATTTCGGCACTTGTGATTCATTACATCTATGACACCCGGCAACTGAATCCGCGCCTATATTATAGATTTGATTATCCAGTACCCAAAGATACTCTGAATTATAGTTAGCATAGAAACCAGTTTCATCAAAGTCATCACTAATATTATTACTCCAGTTACCAAATTGTGAAATATCGCAATTGTAAACCACTATAAATTCAACTTTACTGGACGCACTTGCATCAATAGCAGAAGAATCAGCGTTTGAACCGGTTCCCCGCATTGTACAGTTTCTAATAACAATGTGGTCAATGGCAGTTCCAGCAACTACGGGCCGTATGTCAATCTTTACTCCTGATGACCCGCTGAACTCAAGATTATCAATAATAACATAACTCGTATTTCCGCGTTCGCCTATGTGAACATAATCTGAAATAATGGGGTTGTTGGCTGGATTTCCAACAATCCAAATCGGATTCGTATCAGTTCCAACACCATGCCAGTCAAGCCTATCACCACTAGACTCATTAGCATAATAAGTGCCATCGTTAATGTAAACAAGAGTTCCTGCATTCAAGGCACCCTCAGGAAGAGTGAACCTTGGCTTGTCGGGGTAACCATAAGGGTTTCCTGAATTAGTGGCATTAGGGTGAGTTTTGTCCACATAATAGCAATCAGTATTTTCACTTGAAGGCCAGTTTGAGCACTTGGAAGAAGTACCATTCGCGCTTACAACTGGAGGAGGATCGTCAATTGGGTCCAGCACACCAAAATAACCAGAAGGATCAGGAATTCCAATAGGAAGCTGATACTCAGCGTACGCATTGCCAGATAAAAAAACAAGCAAGAACGCAGTCAACCAAGCAAAAACAACGTGTTTTGACATAAAAAAGTAACATTTAAGTCAAATAAAAAACAATTCTTTTAGCTATTTGTTTTTCATGCGCGTTTAGTCGTCAAAAAGGGAAAGGGAAGATTGGACTTTGAACAAGCAGCTGCCTTGGTAAACCGTGCTGTTTCGCAGAATAAAACGCTTATTGCAGTTGGAAAGTGCGTTGTGAAGTACGAGGGAAGGGCGGCAAGCAAGATAAGCGAGGGCGACCGCGTTCTTTTAATAAAGTCGGACGGGGCTTTTTTGGTTCACCAGTCAACCAAAATGACTGCTATAAACTACCAGGGTCCTGGCGCGCTTATTGAAAGCAAGGTGGTGCCGGAGGGACTTGTTGTAAGTGCAAGCAGGCGCAAGCCCGTGAAAGAAGGAATTGAAGTTACTTTTTCTAAAATTGATTTTATTCAAAGTTTTGACTTGAAGGACGACAAAAAACTGAAAGTGTTCGGGTCGGAAAGACAGTTGAGCAATCTTTTGATGGACGACTTGCATTTGATTGAACCTGGTTTGACTCCCTTAAAAAGCGAGAGCCCTTTGTCAAAAGGGGTTATTGACATTTTGGCCGAGGACAAAAACAAGAGTCTTGTTGTAATTGAAGTGAAAAGGCGAAGCGCTCATTTGGACGCTGTTTCACAGCTTGGCCGTTACGTGAAAGAAGTTGGCAAGCGCAAGAATTGCAAAGTGCGCGGGATTATTGTGGCCCCGTCAATCAGTCCAAGCGCGTTGAAGATGGCCGAGAAAGACGGTTTAGAATACTTCAAGTTGGACTTTGAGGTTTCAAATCCAAGTGCGAAAATAAAGGGATTGCAAAAAAAACAGAAAATTCTTGGGGAGTATTAAGGTTACATTGCCCTTAGTTTGGCTATTCTTTGTTTTACCGGCGGGTGCGTGTCGAACATTGAGTCCAATGCCGAGTGGGTTGGGTCTACGAAGAACAAGTGGGACACTGCTTCGCTTACTTTCATTTTTCCCTTGTTTGTTCCCGAGATTTTTTCAAGTGCGGATGCGAGTCCTTCAGGGTAGCGCGTGAGTTTTGCGCCGCTTGCATCGGCCAGGTACTCTCTTCTTCTTGATATTGCCGATTGAACGATTCTGACAATTAAAGGCGCGATGAATGCAAGCAAAAGTCCTATTACTATTATTGCAATGTGTCCCCCGCCTTCGCGGCGGCCTCTTCCTCCTCCGAACCAAAAGTAAGACCTCAAAAAGAATGCGAGCATGGCAATAAGCCCTACCATTACGGCTATGACTGTTGCAAAGCGTATGTCGTAGTTTTTAATGTGGGCCATTTCATGGCCTATTACGCATTCCATTTCAATGCGGTTCAGCTTGTCAATCAGGCCTGTTGTAACTGCTATTGACGCGTGCGACGGGTCGCGGCCTGTTGCAAACGCGTTCAACTCGTTGCTTTCAATTACGTAGGCTTTAGGCGTTGGGATTCCCGCTGCAATTGCAAGTCCTTCAACGGTGTTTTGCAAAAATTTTCCCTTCGGTGTTTTAATGTTTACGGGTTTGGAGTTTGTAGTTGCCAGAACGATTTTGTCGCCGTACATGTACGTTGTGAAAACGTAACCTGTTGAAAATAAAAGCGCGAAGACGACGAATAAAACTGTTGCCTCCGGGAAGAACATTTGTGAAATTACGAATATCATGAATAGTAATACTGCAAAAACCAATGCGCCCAGGATGAAGGAGTTGCGCTTGTTTTTTTCAATTTCGTCGTAAAAAGAGGTTTTCCCACCGTTCATAAGTTCGTTTCACTTTTTATAATTAAAAAAAAGAATTGGGGGAAAAGTCAAAAGTTGACTTTTACGGCTTTGCGTTCTGCTTCTTTTACTTCGAAGTATTCTTTTTGCTGACTTTTTCCGAAGATTGATGCAAACCACATTCCTGGAATTGTGGTTATGGCGTTGTTGAAAACCAGCACCGAGTCATTGTAAAACTGTCTTGCGTACGCGATTTTGCTTTCCGTTCCGCTTAGTTCTTCCTGCAGCATTTGCATGTTCTGGTTTGACTTCAATTCGGGGTAGGCCTCTGCTCTTGCAAAAATGGTTTTCAAAGCTTCGGAAATCATGTTGTTTGCTTTGGCTTTGTCACCTACTTTCTGGGCGTTCATCAGGCTTTCGCGCGCGTTTGCAAGGCCGATGAACAATTGTTTTTCTTGTTTCATTATTCCTTTGACCGATTCAACTAAATTTGGAATCAAGTCCACTCTTCGTTTGAGTTGTACGTCGATTTGGGCCCATGCGTTGTCAATTCGGTTTGACAAAACGACGATTTTATTGTAGTAGTAAACGAGCAAAACTATCAGTACTAACCCTATTCCGCCTATTACCCATTCCAAAGCCATTTTTTACACCTCAACTTAAGCGGTTTTAACTGCCGCGTTCATTTCATTTAGCATTTTTTTTAATTCTTCTTCTGACAAACCGTGCATTTGCGCTCCGTGTTCCACTGTTTCGCTTACTGCTATGTGACAGCCTATGCAGTGTAATCCGTAGTTCATTAGGACTTGAGCTGCCTTTGGGTATTTTTCCACGACGTCTCCTAACGTGGTCTTTGCAGTAATCTTTGCCATATTTTTTACTAAGGAAAAGGTTGTTTTTAAGGCCTTTGCAGTGCAAATGCGCTTTATTAATAGTCTTGGGAAACCAAATTTTTTTCAAGTGGAAAAGCCTGCTTTGTTGTACGAGAAACTCGATGGGGGGAAAGTGCGCTGCAAGTTGTGCGCTCGTTACTGCACTATTGCAAGGGGCAGGAAAGGTTTTTGTTTGGTTCGAAAAAACAAGGGGGGAAAGTTGTTTACGGAGTCTTACGGCAAGAGCACTGGCTTGCAGCTTGACCCGATTGAAAAAAAGCCTTTTTACCACTTCAAGCCGAATACGCAAGTGCTTTCTTTTGGAACTCCCGGGTGTAATTTCAGGTGTTTGAATTGTCAGAACTGGGATTTGTCCCAGGGCTTGCAGGACGGCGTTGACTTTGACGCCTTGCCTTTTACGTCTGCCGAAAGCATTGCAAAAACAGCTGTTGAATGTAAAGCAGACGGGGTTGCTTATACTTACAGTGAGCCCACCATTTTTTTCGAGTACGCGTGTGACACTGTTTTTGAAACCCGCAAAATTTCGTCGGATAAATTTCACGTTTTTGTTTCCAACGGTTACTTTTCAAAAGAAATGTTTGAACTAGTGCAAAAAGAGCGTCTTTTTAATGCGATTCGCATTGACTTGAAGTTTGTTGAAGACGACAAGTACTTGCAGGTTTGCTCGGGTTCGTTAAAGCCTGTTAAGGAGAGCATTGAACGGGTTTATGCTGCAAAGAAAACGAGCAGGCCGGTTCATTTGGAGTTGATTGCGCTTGTTATTCCTTCTTTGAATGATTCTCCCGACCAGTTGCAAAGGCTTGCAAAGTTTGTCGCGTCAATTGGTAAGGACATTCCAATTCACTTCATTCGTTTTTTTCCGCACTACAAAATGCAATCTGTTCCGATGACAAGTGATGATACTTTGTTGCAGGCGAAAAAAATTGCCGAGGCAGAAGGCTTAGAGTACGTGTTTGTGGGCAACACTTCTTTGAAGGGTTCTGAAGACACGCGTTGCCCCAAATGCAGGGAGATTTTGGTGAAAAGACGGGCAATGAGTGTTTCTGAGAACAAATTGCAGAAGCGGGGCGGAAAAGTGGTTTGTTTTAAGTGTGGAGAGGAAATTAATTTGGTGTTGTAAGATGGGTGAAAAAACAGAGGAAGAGTGGACTGAAGAGCAGCTGAAGGACTTGCCTGACGAAATTCGCAGGAAGTTGAAAAAGAAGAGGAAAGGGCAGTCGGTCGAGGAATGGGTTGAAGAACAACGACGGGAAATAGCTGAAAAGGAGAAAATCAAGCCTTTTTCTTAGGTTCTTCAAATAACGCGTTTGCCGCTTTTGCAAGGGTGGGTGCTTTTGCGCGCCGGTACTCCTGCATTTTTACATAGTCTTCAATGGATGCTTCATGCTCGCTCAATTTACGGTTTCACCTTCCTAAAAATAGTTTTTACAAGTGAAGGCAATGAAGGGTATTAAATTCTACTGAAGAAAAATCGGAAAAGAATCGGATGACGCCTTTGGCGTTTCGAAAAATTTACGAAAATTATTTTTCTCTTACGTCGACTTTGACGCCGAGTTGGCTTTCTATTTTTGTAATTGTTTTTCCGCCTTTGCCGATTATTTTTGCAAGTTGGTTTTCGGGAACGTATAGTACGAGTTTGTTGCCGTGTACTTCCATGTCGTAGTCGCTTGCGTAGCGGCGCAGTATTTTTTTTATGCGTTTGTCGTTCAAGACCAGTTGACTAACTTCGCTTTCTTCTGTGCGCCTGAAATTTCTTTTTGCTTTGCGTGCGTCTTTCAACGATATTACGACTGTTTCCTCGCCGTACTTGTATATTTCAAATTCAAGTTCGCCTGTTTCCAGGTCACACACCTCGATTACGGGTCGTGCCAGGTCTTTTTCGGTCATGCCGTGAGGCGTTCTAACAAGGAATGCAAGCGAGTAGGTTTTGGCGACGTTTCCCTTGTCGATGAAAAGAATGGTGTCTACTACTTGGGGGATTACTCCCAACTCGATTTTGCCTATGAATCTTTGAATGGCGTCTATTGCCTTTGACGCGTGCACTACGCCTACCATGCCGATTCCCGCCATTCTCAAGTCTCCAAATACCCTGAAGTCATTTGGTTTTCTTACCTCGTCGTAGATGGTGTAATCAGGCCTTACCAAAAGGAGTATGTCGGACGCACTTTCAAAGCTTCCTTCCAAAGGCGCGTACTGGGTTATTTCCACGTCAAGCTGCAAGTCGCGAGGTTGTTCAAGCGTTTTTACTATTTTGTGCTTGTCTTGGTAGTGTTGTGCCAAAGCGCTTGCAAAAGTGCTTTTTCCGCTTCCCGGGGGTCCTGCAATCACTATTCCTTCGGCTTTTTGTTCGAGTCTTTCCAAAAGCTTTTCCTGCAATTTGTAGTCTTTGAGTTTCATTCTCACAAGCGGTTTTACTGCCGTGAGTTCTGCTGCCTCCGAAAAAGGAGGCCTTGTGTAAGTTATGCGGTACTCTCGCACTTGCAGTACTGTCGCGCCTTTTTTGTCTATTTCAATGAAGCTTTTGTCGTCTTGTTTGGTGAATTCCACCGCTTCTTTTACAAGTTCTTCAAGTTCTTTTCGTGAAAAACTTGAATTGCCCGCTTCTTTGAGTTGAAAGTTTCCAGGAGTTCCCGCCTTTACCTTTGCGTTGCAGCCTTCTTTTATGTGGAGGGACAGCACGTTGCCTTCTTTGAAGAACTTTGAAAGCGACAGCGACGGCTTTTCTACAAGGGGTTCTAAAAAGTGCACGTTTATTCCTTCTGCTTGTGCAACAAGTGCTTGGACTTTGTCGGTTGTGAAAAGAATCGCCTTTGGAGTGCTGCTTGCTATTTTCCTTATTTTGGAGTCTATTTCACCGCTTGGAGCGTTTTTGATTTCTTCGGTTGTTGGCCGGTCTCCTGCGAATTCCAATTCGATTTTCTTTTCTTTTGCAAGAATGCTTAATTGTTTAAGCTCGTCAAGACCAGTGAAACCTGTTTCGCGGCCGGAATTAGCCTGGTGTTCCAGTTCCGCGACAACGCTTTTTGGAACCATTACCTTCAATTGTTTTTCGGATTCAGCAAGCCTTGTGATGCGTCCGTCAATCAAGACACCTGTGTCAGGGACAATAATCTTCATTTTTTTTTAACCTAACTAATAGTAGAAAAAAAGGGTAATTTAAAACAAGGACGTAACAAAAAAGGAGGTTAAAAGGCAAACGGCTTATTTTTTGGCTTTTTCATCTTTTTTTTCTTCGGTTTTCTTTTCGCCTTCTTCTTTCTTGCCTTCGCCGTCTTCCTTTCCTTCGGCTTTTTCCTCGCCTTCGGCAGCCTCTTCGCCTTCTGCAACTTCAGCCGGTTTTTCTTCTTCGATTTTCTTTTTCTTGAAGGCTTTTGCCGCCTTGCCTTTTTTGGCAAGGTTTTCAGGATCGTTTTTGATGTCGGTTAAGTCAATTGTGTAGTTTCCTGACATTTTAAGTTGGGCGCGTTTGAACGCTGTTTTCAAAACAGCAAGGTCTTTTTCCATTATTCTTGACCTGAAAATAACGTCGCCTTTGCGCACTTGCGCCATTCGCCCTTTTGGTTTTCCAAATGCAAGCTTCATTCCCTTTGAAATGCGGTCGGAGCCTGCAACCCCTAAGGCAGCGTGTTCCCGTATAATGAAATGCGGGTACTTCAAAAGCGTAAAATAATAGTCGTCAAACAATTGCTTTTCCAAGTAACGGTTGGCAGCTTGCCTGGAGCTTTCCAAAGAGTTGTCGCGAAGGTTTACGTCTTGTTCTGAAACCAAGTCGGCTTGAAGCTCGTAATACGTGTCAGTGCCCATGTGAAACTGGCGTATTTTTGAATGCGGCGCTCCTTTGACGAAGCTTTTTCTTGGGCGTTTTCTGGCTGTGCGGGTCCACACTTGCCCTCCGCGGTTTCTCACCGTTCTTGCCGGTCTTAATCCTGCCATGAACTTTCTTGTAACACCTTTAAATATGCAAATTAGAGTCTGATGCTTCCCAAAAAAAAAGAATAGTTTAGAAGTTGTATGTTATCATTTTGACAAAATAAGTATAAAAAGCCTGTGGATTTCCTTTGAAGCGGTCATTTAAAGCTGGATTTAAAAATACCTCTGAAGTTATTGTTTTAGGATAGAATTTAAGTTGAATTTTTATGAATAATCGCGGTCAAGGCTCGTTTGAGTATTTATTGATACTTTCAGGGGTAATACTAGTTCTTGTAATGATTCTTGTAGTAGTTCAAGGCCAGTTTAGTGCTTCAAGCGAATCTTTCGGGCAAAACGTTGAGCACGGACAGCAAGTTTCGTGCGATTCCAATACTGCAAATGAA
>JBHHTN010000022.1:0-12874 GCA_046753405.1 Candidatus Micrarchaeia archaeon
GCACTAAGTGTTCGCTGGAAATTTTTCGTGTTTCAAGGCCGGATAGTTGCATTAGCGGCCAGTTTGCTTGGTACACCTTGTTTCTCAGCCACAAGGCGTGTCTTGCAAACGCGTTTGAGTTTATTCCAAGGCTTTCAAGGTCGGATAATGCTTTTTGAACTGGTTTCGCGTCTTTTTTGTAGATAACTTGGCTTTTGCCTTTGTGCTTGTTTTTTAGTGATAGTTCTGTGGCTATTTGCTCTTGGTTCATCGCCTGTGGGATTCTTGAGTGTTCTTTTGTGACTTTTTTCAAAGGAGCGTTTTCAAGCGGTAGTTCGATTTGTCCTGAAACAGGTTGTTTGCGTTTTGTCATATTGTTTATAACTAGTGTTTGCGCGGGCTTTTAAATTTAGTTCGAACGATAGGTGTTTTTTTTACGCGTTTATTTTCGCGTCGTATGTGCCCGCGTCGATGTCTTTTGCAGTTTCCCTTGCGTTTTTGCCCTCTACGGTCACTCCAAGGGACAGGCAAGTGCCCGTGATTTCTTTTACTTGGTTTTTGAGGGTTTTGGTTAGTGTTGCATCGGTTTTCTGCCTGGCTATTTTGATTATTTGGTCGATTGTGATGTTGCCGATTGTTTTTTTGCCTTTGACGCCTTCTTCTTCTTTTGCGGGTTCTTTGATTCCGATTTCTTTTTTGATTAATGCGCTTACTGGGGGCGTTCCGATTTCAATTGAAAATTCTTTCGTGCCCTTGTCTACTCTGACTTTGATTGGCACTTGCATTCCTGCAAAGTCTTTGGTTTTGGCGTTTATTTCGCCTATTACTTTCCCGATGTTTACGCCTGTTGGCGCGAGGCTCGGGCCTAAGGGGGGCCCTGCTGTTGCTTTTCCACCTTCAACAAGTGCGGGAATCGTGATTGAAGCCATTTAACTGTTCACCTTTTTTTTGCGTTATTTTGGTATTGTTTTTATCGAGTTAATTTTGATTGTTACTGGGATTGGAACTGCGATTTCAACGAGTTCCACGGTTACCTTTTCTTTTTCTTTTTCTATTCTGACTATTTTTGCGCGTTCTCCTTTGAACGGTCCGCTTGTGACTTCCACTAGGTCGCCTTTGTTCAGTATCACTTCGACTGGTTTGCTTTCAAGCAGTTCTTTTATGTCGTCGATTTTCATGGTGTTTTTGAGCATTCCCTTGACGTGTGGGACGTTCATGATTGCGCGTTTTGCTTCTGCTTCGTTTGAGGCTTCTGCTATCAAGTATCCTTTTAGGTGCGTGCTCATGATTAGCGCGGCTACGGGAAGTTTTTGTTTTTTGATTTTTTCGTACAACAAGTCTGCTACTATGCTCTCTTGTCCTGCGGTTACTCTGTATGCGAAAAGCAAAGTTTTTTTCCACCTTTGAAAAGTTTTTGTTTTACAATAAGTTTGCGATCATTGCTATTGCGAAGCCGATGAGTCCTATTATTGCCATTCCAAGCGCGGTGCTTTTGGATATTAACTCAAATTCGCTTGGCTTTGGTTTGTGTGTGACGTTGAGTACTCTTTCGCTTTGGCGTATGAAGTCGTCGAGTGATGCTTTCAAATCCATTTAAGGTTTTTCACGTGTTTGGTTTAAATAAATTCAAGGTCCAAGTTTTCTTCTTTTTGGGAGTCGTCTGGAAGGTCCTTTATTCCGCTTAGTACTGCAAGGACGCGTACTCCGCGGTTTTGGAGGTTTTCGTCTATTGCAGCGCCCCAGATTATGTGGGCTTCTTTTGAGATTTTGTTTGCAATCAAGCTTACTGCGGCTTCGGCTTCTCCCAAGGTCATGTCGCTTCCGCCTGTGATGTTTACGAGTGCTTTGTTTGCACTTGAAACGTCGACGTCCAAAAACGGCGAGCTGAGAGCGTTTTCTGCAGCTTTTGTCACTCGATCTGTTTTGTTTGTTTCTTCGATTTCCCCAAGGCCTATCATTGCTTGTCCTGATTCTTGCAGTATTGTTCGTATGTCTGCAAAGTCCAGGTTTACAAGGCCGGGTTTTGTGATTAGTTCGGCGATGCCTTTTACCGCGTTTGCAAGGACTGTGTCTGCGGCTTTGAAGGCCGCGTTTAGCGGAAGGTCGGGGACGTAGTACAGCAGTTTTTCGTTTGGAATTACTATGGTGGTGTCTGCTTCGCGTTTGAGTTTTTCAATGCCTGTTTTTGCGTTGTGTGCGCGTTTGACTCCTTCGGATGTAAAGGGAGCTGTCACGATTGCCACTACGAGGGCTCCGCTTTCTTTTGCTGCTTTTGCGATTACGTGTGCGCTGCCTGTTCCTGTTCCTCCGCCCATTCCGCAGGTTACGAATACCAAGTCGGTGTTTGTTACTGTTGCTTTTATTTCCTCTGCGCTTTCTTGGGCGGATGCTTCTCCTATTTCAGGGTTGCTTCCGGCTCCCATTCCGCGGGTTCTTTTTCTTCCGAGGACGAGTTTTTTGTTCGCGTTTGTGTTGAGCAAGTGTTGGGCGTCGGTGTTCATTGCAATTATTTTTGTTCCAATTATGCCTATTTCTTGAATGCGGGTTATCGTGTTGCACCCGCTTCCCCCTGTTCCTATTACAGTTATTTTTGGAGCAGTTTGCTCTAAGAGTTTTAACAGTTCTTGGTCGTCTTCGGAGAGTTGCTTGTTGGGTTCGGAGACTATTGTGTTTTTTTGAATGGTTGTAATTGGAGATCCTCCTTTTGAAAACATTTCTTCAAACTGCATTTTTTTCCCTTTTTTTTATTTGAGAGTTAATTTCCAAAATAAACGTGTTGTAGTATAAAACTGAAGTTTATTTCAGAATTAGCAAATTTTTAAAGATGTTCCTTGTTTTTATAGTTTACTATGAATGCTTCTGTTCGTCGTGTTTTTTTTCACATTCGTTCTCTTAGGGTGCAGGGTGCCGAGCAGATTGCTTTGGAGGCGGTTAAAGCGCTTGCTTCTGCGGCCTCTTCCAGCAGGGCGCGTTCAAAGCAGGCTTTTATGGATGAGTTGGAGCGCGCAGCTGTTTTTTTGGAGTCGGCCCGGCCTACTGAGCCTGCGATGAGAACCGAGTTGTCGCGTGTTATTTCCAAGGTTAGAAACTCTGGTTTGAGTGGCGTTGGTGCTTTGAAGGATTTGGTTGAAGAAGAGGCGTTAAAGTACTCTCGCTTTATTGAAGTGTCGAAGAAAAGGCTTGCAGGGTTCGGCGCGAGGTTGATTAGGAAAAATGCGGTTGTTCTTGTTCATTGCCATTCTTCGTCTGTTATGAGCGTGTTGAAGCATTCCTTTGACAGCGGGAACAAGTCCATGCGTGTTTTTTGCACGGAAAGCCGCCCGCATTTTCAGGGCCGTATAAGCAGCGTGGAGCTTGCAGATTATGGCATTGACACGACTATGGTTGTTGATGACTCGGCGTTGTTTTTTTTGAAAAAAGGGGTTGACGTTGTTTTGGTTGGCGCTGATGCTATTACTGAACGAGGGGAGTTGGTGAATAAGATCGGTTCTTGCACTATTGCCGCGGCTTCAAAAGAGTCGGGTGTTCCTTTTTACTCGTGTACGATGCTTCACAAGTACGACCCGTTTACCGAGGGCGGTCGCGAGGAGCCCATTGAGTTTCGTGACCCTCGCGAGTTGGTTGCGGATTTGTCGCCTGCGTCATGCAGAAACTTTGCAAAAGTAAAGCTTTTGAATCCTGCATTTGACGTTACGCCTTGCGGTCTTGTGAGGGGGTTTGTTACTGAAAAAGGGGTTTTTTCGCCTTTGCAAGCGGTGAGGATTGCAAAGAAGCTGTTTTAAAATTGTAAAGCTTTCTTTTTTGTGTTAAGTTTAATTTTTGGGGGGTTTTGTTTTTTTTGCCTGATGGAGAAATCAAGCTTAGAGTAAAGATTTTTGATGTTGAACAAGGCCAGAACGAGGTTGTAATTAGCGAAGAGCTTGCAAAGGAGAGGATCATCGAAGTTGGGGATCGTTTGCATTTGCGTGCAAACGGGAAGACCGCGGTTGCTTTGGTTGACCATTCGCAGAAGTACTTGGAAAAAGACGAGATTGCCCTTTTTGACGAGGTTGTTTGCGTGCTTGAGGCTCGCGACAAAGACGTTGTTTTTGTGCGGAAAGAACAGCGGCCTTCTAGTTTGGATTACATTCGCAAAAAGTTGGACGGTCAGTCGTTGTCAAAGCAAGAGATTTCAGAAGTTTTCTCGGATTTGATGCAGGAGAAATTCAGCCAGGCCGAGCTTGTCGCATTTGTTTCCGCTGTTTACGTTCACGGCGTTAACAATGACGAGATTGTGGCTCTTACTGATTCAATTTACCGCTCTGGAGAGTACTTGAAGTTTGACTCTGGAAAAAAGGTTGTAAGCGAGCACAGCATTGGCGGTGTTGCAGGCGACAGGGTGTCTATGCTGATCGTTCCGTTGCTGGGCTCTTTCGGGATTATTGTTCCTAAAACGGCTACTCGCGCGATTAGTTCTGCAAGCGGCACGGCTGATGCAATGGAAGTTTTTTGTCGTGTTGACTTGTCAAAGAAAGAAGTTGAAAAGGCAGTGAAAAAGGTGGGCTGTTGTCTTGTGTGGGGCGGCGGGGTGAACATGGCTACCGCTGACGACAAATTAATTCGGGTGCGTCACCCTCTTCGTCTTGATCCTCCTGGGCTTTTGTTGTCAAGCATTCTTGCAAAGAAAAAAGCTGAAGGAGCCCGGTTTGTCTTGCTTGACTTGCCGTACGGTCAAGGGGCCAAGCTTGAAACGTTAAAGGATGCGCGTGCTTTGGCAAAAGAGTTCAAAGAACTGGGTTCAAAGCTTGACTTGGAAATAATGTCAATTGTAACTGACGGTTCTGTTCCTGCAATGCCTTTTATTGGGCCTGCGCTTGAGGCGCGTGCTGTTTTGCAGGTTTTGCAGGGAATCGGCCCGGAGCCTTTGGCGGAAAAAGCGAGTGTTATGGCTGGTCTTATTTTGGAAAAAACGGGTCATGCTCGAAAGGGAGCGGGGTATGAACTTGCAAAGAAGCAGTTGAAAAGCGGTAAGGCTTTGGAGAAATTCAGGGAAATGGTTAAAGCCCAGGGCGGAAACCCTGACGTTGCGCCTGAAGATATTAAAATAGGAAAACTTCGTTACATTGTAAAGGCGCCTTTTGACGGAAAGGTTGCTCATGTTGACAACAAGAGCATTTTCAAGGCGGCTCGTGCTCTTGGAGCGCCTGCTGACAAGGCCTCTGGAATAATTTTGAGGGCGTCAAAAGGACAGAGGGTGAAAAAGGGACAGGTGTTGTTCGAGCTTGTGTCAAACTCGCAAAGTGCGATTGACTACACGGTTTCAAGAAAAAAAGAGTATTCGATCGTGCAGTTGAAAAAAATAATTGTGGATGTAATTTAACTTGGTTTTTTTAGGTTATTTGCAGGAAAAAGCTTTGAAGGGCGCGTTTTCGTCTTCTGGGGGGAAAGCGGTGTTGGCAAACGCTTTGTGGTCTTCGCGTTTTACCGTAGTGCAGGGGTTGGACGGGTGCAATGTGCGTTCAATGAACTTTTCCGCACAAGAGCGCGAGTTTATTTTGAAAGGCGCGGACAATAATCTGCCTTTGTTGTTGTTTGAGGACTTGGTCAACCTGCCTTCGGCACTGTTTTTCCTGAAGATGAACGGTTTTTCAAAAGTCTTCTTTTTTTCTTCTTCAATATCATCCGGAGGCGAAATTGTTTACGGTCAGAGCATGTGGAAGAGACCTTGTGATCCTCACAACGTGCCGTCAATGGGCGTTAACACTGCTGTTGACTTCTTGGAAAAATGTGGTCTTAAGCACGCGATAATAGTGGGCTGGAATGACCGCAACGAGGCATTTGTAAGCGCAATAAACGATAGGATAAACATCGTGGAAAAAATAAGAACGTGAAAAACCTTGCGTTTTATCGTTTTTTTCTCTTTTTTGCCTTCGGCTTCTTTTTGGACTTTTTCTTTTTAGAAACGCTTTTTTTTGCAGAGGTTTTAGCGCTTGCTTTTTTCGGCCAGCAAACTTCGCACGACGACTTGCCAAAGCCGAGGGTGTGTTTTATTTTGTGAACAGCGTGCTTCATTTTTTTTTTGAAACGCCTCCTTTTTTTTAAACGTATTAATATGTTTTATTTTTGATGACGGTTTATTAAGGTTTCCAACTTAAATTTTTTTGACTAAAAAAAAATGATTGAAATTCGTTTTCACGGTCGCGGGGGGCAAGGCGCGGTGACTGCCGCGGAAATTCTTGCAACAGCGGCTTTTTTTGACGGCAGGCAAAGTCAGGCCTTTCCATTTTTCGGAGTGGAGAGAACCGGCGCGCCTGTGCAGGCTTTCTGCCGCATAAGCGACGACAAAATTCGTTTGCATCAGCAGGTTTACCATCCGGATGTTCTGGTCGTGTTGGACGACACTTTGTTGGAAACAGTGAATGTTTTTGAAGGGTTGAAAGAGAAAGGAAAAGCGGTTGTTGCAAGCAAGAAAAAGCCCGAGGAATTTCCAACTCACGCGCCTACCATACTGGTTTTCACAGTTGACGCTTACGCGATTGCCCGCGAAAAACTTGGAAGGCCAATTGTAAACACCGCTCTTTTAGGCGCTTTGGCAAAGGCAACAGAGCTTGTTTCGCTTGAAAGCTTGGATAAGGCGGTGAAACAGCGTTTTCCTGAAAAAATAGCGCAAAAAAACGTTGACGCTCTCAAGGCGTGCTTTGACGCGGTAATTGTTTGAAAAATGGCAAAACTTGATTCAATTGCCCGTTTTCTAAACAAAACCTTTAACGTCGGTCAAGTTGAAGACTCGTCCTTCAACGGGTTGCAATACAGTGGGGCAAACAACGTAGCTAAAGTGGCCTTGGCAGTTGACGCTTGCGTTCAAACCTTTCACCTTGCAAAAAGTCAAGGTTGTCAAATGCTTGTTGTGCACCACGGTCTTTTCTGGAAAAACTGCTTGCCCTCTAAAATAACGGGTGTTTGGAAAAAGCGCCTTTCTTTTTTGTCGCAAAGTGATTTGTCGCTTTACGCCTTGCACTTGCCCCTTGATATGCACCCGGGTTTTGGAAACAATGCTTTGCTTTGCAGGCAGATTGGTTTAAAGGCGTTGAAAATCTTCGGAAATCACAACGGGCAGTCGGTCGGCTTTAAAGGATTTCTTTCAAAAAAGCTTTCGGTGAGAGAGTTTGAAAATCTTCTTAAAAAAAAGATTGGCGGAGAGCGCGTTTCTCTTAGGTTTGGTTCAAAAGAAATTCTGAAAGTGGGCGTGGTTTCAGGGGGAGGCGCATTTGCAATCGAAGAGGCCGCCGACGAGGGTTTGGATGCGTTTATAACTGGCGAAGTCAAACACTCACACTACCATTTGGCAAAAGAGTGTGGGATAAACGTTTTTGCCTTGGGCCACTATGACACCGAAACACCGGGTGTAAGCGCAGTTGGAAAATTGTTGGAAAAAAAGTTCGGCGTTAAAACGGTTTTTTTGGATGCGCCTACTGGATTGTAGTGGGTTCATTCCAAAAATAATTCGAATGCGGAAACCGGCATTTCTATTCCGAGTTGTTCCAGTACTTTTGGGTGGATTTCTCCGAAGGATCCTGTGAATTTTCCACTTTGTGTTTTTACTTTTGCGCTTCTGCCTTGAATGAAAAAAGGTTCTTGTTTTGAGCTTATTGCCGGTTTTTCGTTTAATTCGCGCATCAACGCCTCAAGCGTGCTTTTTGCCTCTGCCAAATTAGCGTTTTTGTGAGCGCTTACCATGCAGAGTTTTTTGGCCGTTCGCGCGCCTGTTTCGTTTTTTTCATCCAGCAATAAAACTTCGCCCACTTCGAACAGGGTTTGCGGGTATTTTTGGTCTTTGTTGTTCTCCAGAACGCCAAGCAAGCTTGGAAGTAAACTTGTGCGCAGCATAGTGGTTTCTTCTGTTAAGGGGTTTGCAATTTCAACGCGCGGTGTTTCTTCCGACAGCATTTTTGCGTACTCGCGCCTTTCGTTTGACAGCATGAAGGTGATGCAGTCTTGAAATCCAAGGCCTATCATTGTTCTGCGCGCTTTGTCGGCGAACTCTTCTTGGGGGTGTTTTTGTCCGATTGTTGCAAATCGCGGGCCGGTTCCAAAGAATTTTTCAAAGCCGTATGCAATGCCTATGTCTTCTATTACGTCAACTTCGTGCAACACGTCGTTTCTGTAAACGGGAACACTGACGCTTATTTTTCCGCTTTTTTCTTGTGCGGCGTAACCCATTTTTTCAAGAAGCTTGATGCATTCTTTTGCTTGAATCGTTGTTCCCAAAAGTTTGTTTGCCGACTTGGTACTGGTTGCCGTGTTTTTGGGCGAGAGATCGGGCGTTGTTTCTTTTTGCAAGCCGCTTATTTTGACGCGTTCTACTTGCGCTTTCCTGTCCGAAAGAAGAGTGCATAAAATGTTAAGTGAATCGGTTGCCGCTTTTTTGTCTGTTGCAGTGATTTCAATGAACAGTTCAGTGGTGTTTTCGGTTACTTTTGTAAGTTCGCCGTTTATTATCGGCGGAAAACTAAGTACTTGGCCTTCTGCGTCGACGATTAAGGGATAGTTTTTTGCGCCCTCCAGCACTTTGGCGTATTCGACTCCTTTGGGGTGTTCGAGCAATATTTCTTCAAGGGTTTTTTCAACGCGCATGTCAAGTGGAATGAATTTGGCTTGGGTTGGTTTGACTGCCTTGTAGGTGAAATGTGGTTTTACTTTGGACAAGTCGTGTATTCCTATGCTTGCTTTTTTTCTTTTTCGCCCCAAAGTGTCGTGGAGTTTTTCTTGGATTTGAATTAGGGATTTAAGCAAGTCGTCGGTTAACTTGACGTTTCTTGCAACGGCGCAGACAATTTCTTCTCTTGGGCAATTTTTTATTGACGAGTCTACTTTCAACTCTGTTTTTGCGGGGTTTACATTGTAGTTTTGCAATCCTGTTTTTATTCCAAGGAAGGCGGACAGCGCTCTGGCCAGGCCTTCGACGGAGTAGCAGTCGGGGCGGTTAGGAGAAACTTCCACCCATAACGTGTTCGAATCATGCTTGTCTACGGGAAGGCCCATCATGGTAATGCCGTCTGCAATCTGCTTTGCACTAAGGCCTTTGACTTTCGGGCCGATTAAATTTTTCAGTTCCAAAACGCTTGTTTCGATTATTGCCATTTTTTTGTCACTTCTCTTTTCGTATCCAGTCAAGGTCGTTTCTGTAGAATGTTCTTATGTCGTTCAACTTTTCTCTGAGCATCATCGGCCTTTCAAGGGAGAGTCCCCATGCCAGGACGTTTTGCGTGATTCCAAGGGGGAGTGTTACTTCGGGTCGGAAAATGCCTGCTCCGCCCAGCTCGAGCCATTCTCCTTTTTCTTCGAAGAATATGTCCACTTCCGCGCTTGGCTCGGTGTACGGGAAAAACCCTGGCCTTATTCGTACTTTTGGAAAGCCGAGTTTTCCAAAAAACGTTTTCAAGATTCCGACTAAGTCGTTCAAGGACGCGCTGTCGTCTATTACGATGCCTTCTACTTGGTGGAATTCGGCTAAGTGTTTGAAGTCAATTGCTTCATTGCGGAAAACTCTGTCGATGCAGAAGACTTTTACCGGGAAGGTTCCTTTTTTGGAGGCTTCAACAAGCGCGCGGCAGGTTGCTTGCGTGGTGTGGGTTCGCAAAACGTTTTCTCGGGCTTTTTCAGTGTTCCACTTGTAACCCCATCCGCGGGAATTGGTTTTCCAACCGTTTTCATGCGTTTGCCCTACTTTTTTGGAGTATTTTTCGTCAATTTTTTTTGCTTTTGCAGGGCGTCTTACGTAAAACGTGTCTTGCAACTCGCGGCTCGGGTGGTCTTGTGGAACGAAGAGTGCGTCGAAGTTCCAAAAAGACGATTCAACTATCGGGCCTTTGATTTCTGAAAAGCCCATTTGCAGGAAGTTTTCCCTAACGTCGTCTGCGAATTGACGAAGAGGGTTTTTTTTGGCTGGGTAAATTGCGGGCGCGGGCGCGCCTGCGTCGTAGGCGCGGAATTTTTTATCTTGCCACGACTTGTTTGAAAGCATTTCAGGGGAAAGTTGCGCGATTGCCTGGCTTGCTCCTCGGTTCAACGCGTTTTTTCCCGTTTTTGTTATTTTGATTGAAACGCTTTTTTCCGCCTTTACGCTTGCAAGCTTGCGTGCAATCAGTTCTTTCAGTGATTCGGCGTGAAGGCTTCCGATGCCAACGGGTCCCGCGCTTAAGACTTCAAGTGCTTGTTCTGTATTGCTTTCTTTTTCAGATTTTTTCTTTAAAACGCGTTTGCTTCCCTTTTTTTCCATTTGCGCCCAGTTGTTTTTTACAATCCACTGTAAGGCGATGCCTTTTTCAAAGGGGTTTAACGCGGCTTTTTCTGTTGCCTTGTCGATGTCTGCTTCTTGTGGGAAGTCGTCCAAAACTCGCAAAAGCCGTCGTTCCGGAGTGCCGTTTGCGGAATAATTTTTTCCTTCTTTTGTGAGTGTTGCTGTTTGTTTTCCGCTTCGTTTTACTTCCGCCAAGCCTTTTTCTTCAAGGGAGGAAAGCGTGCTCATTAAAGAGTTGTAGTCTACGCGGGCTTTGCCTGCAGCGTTTTTTGCATCGTGTTCTTTTCCGTCGGAAATTGCCTTTAAAACTTTGAGTTCTCCGTCAAGCATTTTTTTCCCCGTCGCTTTTTGGTTTTAAAAATTAGGCATCTTAATGTTTTAAAATGCGGTTTCGTGCTTTTTTAGTGGTTTTTTGAAAAGCCTTCGTCGCGCGCAATTTTTTTGAATTCAACGTCTGTCAAGGCAGACTTGCGTTCTGAGTCGAAGAGTTCTTTGACGTTTTTCATAACATTGTCAACGCCTTTTTCGTTTTCCAAAGCGTTTTCCCCGTACAACTCTTTCAATTTGTGTTTTATGAGGCTTTTGCCGGAGTGCTTTCCTATTATGAGTTTTCTTTCGGCTCCAACAAGTTTCGGGGGGAACGGCTCGTAAGACAGAGGATTTTTTAAAATTCCGTGTACGTGGATGCCGCTTTCGTGCGCGAAAACGTTGCGGCCTACAACTGCTTTGTTCAAAGGCATCGGAAAGCCGCCGCTTTTGGAAACGTATTCGGCAAGGCTCGTCAAATTACTTAAGTCGTATTTTTCTATTTTGAAGTGGTAGTTGAGAATCAAAAGTATTTTTTCAAGCGCGGTGTTGCCTGCTCTTTCCCCTATTCCCAAGACGGTTGTGCTTGCCCATTGCGCTCCGCCTTTCAAGGCCGCAAGGGTGTTTGACGTTGCAAAACCAAAGTCGTCATGGCCGTGGAACTCTATTTGTTTTATCGACGTTTCTTGGATGATTCTTTGCATTTTTTCTTCCACTTGCAAAGGCAGCGCTTTGCCGACAGTGTCGCACACGCGGTAGGTTTCAGCTTTGCAAGCGCTTATTTTGTCTATGATTTTTTTTTCAAAATCCCAGTCTGACCGCGTGCTGTCTTCACCGTGCACGAATACGCGCAGGCCGTGTTCTACTGCGAAGTCAACAGCTTTTTCAACTCGTTTCAAAGCCTCGCTTCGCGTGATTCCCAGTTTTTTTTCCAAGTGCAAATCGGAGACGGGGTGGCTGATTCCCACTTCTTTTACGCCGCTTTTCATTGCGTCCGATATGTCTGACGTGTTTGCGCGGCACCACGCGGCAATTCTGGTTTTGAAACCCGCGCTTGTGATCATTTTTGCCGCTTTGCGGTCGGAATCGTTGTAGGCGGCGAACAGTTCAATTCTTTCAAGTCCAAGGTCGTTCAAACGCGTTGCTATTTCCAGTTTTTCGTCTGCTGAAAAGTACACGCCGGGCATTTGCTCGCCGTCTCTAAGCGTGGTGTCGTCGATAAAAATGTTCTTTGAATCAATCATTTTTTTTTCCACCTTTTTTTTGCGTGTTGCCGGCGTTTTTTTTAATAAGGCCGGTAGCCGAATTTTTGCAAAAGCTCTTTTCGCTGAATCACGTTTTCGGACGTTTCAACGCTTAAGGGGCTTTGGCCGTCAACAATTCCAAGAACCGCTTTTCCCTGGTTTGTTTTGGCTAAAATTACTTGGACGGGGTTTGCAGTTGCACAGAAGATGCGGCACACTTCGCTTGTGTTTTTCAAAGCGTTCAAAACATTGATTGGGAACGCTTCTTTCAAGAAAATTATGAAGCAGTGTCCGGCGCCTATTTTCAACGCTTCTTGTTCTGCGGCTTTTTTAAGTTCAGTGTCGTTTCCCTCAGATCTGACCAAGCGCAAGCCGCTTGCCTCGCAAAAGGCAAGGCCGAATTTTATTCCAGTTGAACTTTCGGCCAAAACGCTGTACAAGTCTTCCGCGGTTTTAATGAAATGAGAGTGCCCGAAAATCAAATTGCACTCCTTAGGCATATTGATGCTTTCAACTATAAGTTCCACCATTTGCAAACCCACCTTTAAAGCTTAAAATAGAAAACCCAAGGGAATCACGTTGTTCTCCGATTTAAAACCTTCCAAAAAGCGACCGGCTTGTAGGTATTCCAATTTTTCGGTGAAAACCGAAGCATTTCGCAGGGGGTTTAATCTCTTCAACGGCGGAATTTGGTGTAAGCGTGTTTTTTTTAAATGAGGTGTAAAAAAAATGAATTCTAAAGTTGCAGCATTAAACGTGCTTTTTGTTTCGGCAATTGTTTTAGCTTTTTCATCAATGGTTTCTGCCGCGTGTTTAAACACGGGCATTTCGTTTGTAGACGGCTTGTTCTGCCAAGACGCCTACGAGTCGACAACAGCGTATCAAAAAGGCGTTGGCTTTGCAAGTGCTCAGACGGTTTACTTGCCGGGAAAAGCGTTTTCGCAGGTAATTGCAAGTTCTAATCCTACTGCTTTGTATAGGATAGTTGAGGTTCCTGTTAGGCCGCTGGTGGTTGAGGTTCCTGTTAGGCCGCTGGTGGTTGAGGTTCCTGTTAGGCCGCTGGTGG
>JBHHTN010000023.1:0-12004 GCA_046753405.1 Candidatus Micrarchaeia archaeon
GTTAAATAGGAGGATTAAATTTCAGTTAATTGCGAGTTTATTGAGTATTTTTTTTGGCCTAAGCGAACTGGTTGTTGTGAAATTTTACAAAAAAATTTTTTGGAGTTTGGGCTTACTTGTAGTTGTGGTGTTGACTGCAGGTTGCCTTGAGGAAGAACCTGCTTCGCTTTCTATAATAAACTCAGCTGAAAGCAAAACCGTGCCTGTTATTGACGGCAGGCTTGAACCCGGCGAGTGGGACGATGCTGAACGGTTCAGCAAGGAGCTTGTAATGCATGATTTCTGGTTATTGCAAAAAGACGCCCATCCGTTTGTTTTTTACGCCAAAAACGATGGTCGTTCGTTGTATTTGGCTTTTGTTTTGGAAAACGAGGAGCACGACGGAAGCTTGGATGATGCTAATGAAGTAGTTGTTGACTTGTTTTCCATTCAATTTGACAACAATGATAACGGGGTGCTTGAGGAAAACGAGGACAAGAAAGGTGTTTTTTTGATTGGCGGCATGCCTTTTTTTAGCGACGAGCACCGTGTTTTAGAAAATAACGCTGTGGAAGACGATGTTTTTCAAAACGGCCGGGGGGCCATGGTTCATTCTAATCCAAGCGGCAAAGGCGATTATGTTGTTGAAGTTGAAATTCCTCTTAACAGCGGGGATTCGCAGGATGTTAGCCTTAAGCCCGGGGAGAAAGTTCGCTTTAACGTGGTTTACTTCGATAAAATGAACGCCAAGTTGAAGGATACGTCGTTTGGCGCTCTTGCCGGCTTGGACTTGGAGCAGTCAGGCAATTGGGGCTACTTGGTTTTAAGTAACGTTTCAACGCAAGGGGACAATTTTGAGCCGGTTGACTCTTTGTTTGAAGAACTGACTGAATTTGTTCCGCTTGAAACGGGAAAAGTAGGCATGACAGTTGTTAGTTGGTCTGGCAATTACGACGATCGGTTGAAGTCTTACGAGTTTGCCAAGGCCTTGGGAGTGCAGATTGCTCCGGCAACCGTTTCGTGGGGGGAAATAGAAAAAAACGCGGGGGAGTACGACTGGTCTTCGCTTGAAGTTGAACGCGGGCTTTTACGCGGGGTTTATGAACGGTTTGAGTTCACTCAATTTATCATGGTGATCAACATGCATAATCGTGCCGTGCTTCCAAAAGACGTTGAAAATATTGCGTTTAACAACGAGAGGTTTGTCAAGCGGTACTTGGCGTTTCTTGACGCTTACTTTGCCCGTTATGCACTAGCCGGAAAAAAGCATTATTTGATTGTGGGCAACGAGGTTGACAGCTATTTTCTTTCGCACCCGGAAGAATTGCCGGCGTTCGTTGAATTTTACAAAGCAGTGCATGAGCATGTGCGAAAGAGGTATCCTGAAATTGAAGTGGGCGTGATTACAACTTTTGACGGCGGAAGAGAAGGTCCTGTGGCAGAGCTTCACGAAATAAGCGACGTTGTAATGTTCACTTTCTACGACATCCAAGAGAACTGGCAGTTCTCTCAATTTCGCGAGCCTGAGGAAATTCTTGCTGAAATGGTTCGTTTTGCAAAGGGAAAAAAGGTGTTGATTCATGAAATCGGGTATTCTTCCTCGGAAAAGCTTGGTTCAAGCCAAGAAAAGCAGGCCCTTTACGTTTCCAAGCTTTTTGCCGCGTTGCACAAGCACAGGCAAGAGGTTGAAGCGGTTATTTGGTGGCCTCAGCAGGACATGTCAAAAGAGTTGGCGCGGTTTTTTACTGTAACAGTGTGGGGCAACCACGAACTTAAATCGTTGTTTGATGAAAACTTTGAAGAATACCTGCAAAGCACTGGCCTTATTCATGCTAATGGAACGCCCAAACTTGCTTTTTATGAGTGGAAAAATCAAGCGCGTGAATATTACCGCAAAAACGACGTTTCTTCGGTTTTTTCCGAATGAAAAAAAAGCTTTAAAATGCAGCTTTGACTCCAACAACTTAAGTATGGACTCGTTGTTTGACTTTTCAAAAAGTTCAGTACTTGTTTTGGCAATGCTTTTGCTTGCAGGTTGCCTTAACGCTCCGTCGCTTGAGGGCGTTAAAGCGAATTTTGACGTGGAGTTTTCGTTAAAGGTCAACCAAACCGCTTTAATTGAATCCGACGGACTTCAAATAACTTTTTTGAGCGTTGAAGACTCGCGTTGCCCTATTGATGTTACTTGTGCGGGTTGGGCTGGAGAAGTTAAAGTCACGTTGAATGTTGCTAAAAACAATCAACGCCTTGGCAGCGTTGTTTTGACAAGCGTTGACCAGAGGCAAAAAGATTTTGGCGCTTATTCCTTTAAACTCGTTGAAGTTGAACCCAGGATGAAAAAAGAGGGCGAAGTGCCGCAGTACTCAGTTACTTTGATTGCAAGTCGTAAGGATAAGGCAAACGTTACTTTGGTGGCCTCGGACTTGAGGTCTTTTGAATCTTGGGACGAAGTCGTGTCGTTTTTGGAGTCGAACCAGCAAGCAGGAGGTTTCGGCCTGCGCAGCAGCGTTCTTGAATCGATGACTGCTGATGCCGCGGGCGCGCCTGCAACTGCACCGCAGGCAGGTGCTGCTAAATCAACTGCTTTGGATTATTACTCTGCTACCAACATTCAGGTTGCGGGAGTGGACGAGGCGGACATTGTGAAAAACGACGGCAAGTTCATTTACGCGATTTCAAATGGCAAACTGGTTATTTTGAACGCGTTTCCGCCCTCTGAAACTGAAATCCTCTCAACGTTGGACGATGGAACTTACACCAACTTGTTTGTAAACGGAGACAAAATTATTGCTTTTGGCCGCGAAAAATACGACTGGAACCCGATTATTTTGCCTCTTGAAAGGCGTTTCAAAACAACGCAAGAGATTGTTGTTGAAGAGGCTGCAAAAGAAGTTGCAAAAGCATTTGCACCGGGAATAAGCATTTTGCCTCCTTTCCCGCGTCAAAGTTACGCTTCGTTTGTAAAAGTTTTTGATGTTAGTGATCGAAGTAATCCTGTTTTGTTGAAGACTGTTAACTCGCAGGGCAACTATGTTGAATCGCGAATGATTGAAGACAAGGTTTACGTGATTTTTTCCGAGTATGCGCAAGGGGGGATTCCGCGTCCTGTTTATGCAATTAACGGCAATGTGCGCAGCGTTGAACCATGGGAAATAGGCTATTTTGACTATCCTTCTTCGAATTATCAATTCACCACGGTTTTGGGTTTTGATTTGAACGATTTGGATAAAACCGAGTCAAGGGAAATTGTTTTGATGGGAGGAGGGCAGAATATTTTTGTTTCGCGTCAAAACGCGTTTGTTACTTACACGCAGTATGATTACTACGACTACTATTCTCCAAATTGGGAGTCTTACGAGGAGGTACTCAAAGACTTTTTGTCAAAGGAGGTTATTGCCAGCTGGCTTGATGCAATTGACGAGTCGGACATTTCCAACTGGAGGAAAGACAGGCTTAAAGTTGCTCAGGCAAACAAGTTTTTGAATTCTTTGAATGAAAGCCAGCGCAATGACTTGATTCAAAAAATTTACAAAAAATACGAGGAGAACCGCGAAAGCCGAAAGAATTATGAGACAACTGCGGTGCACAAGTTTGCCTTGGGCGAGAAAATAGAGTACTTGGGCAAAGGCGAGGTTCCGGGGCGTGTTTTGAACCAGTTTTCATTGGACGAGTTCAACGGGTTTTTTAGGATTGCAACAACTATTAGCCCGCAGTGGTGGCAGGAAGGCGAACAAACTCCTTCGCAGAACAACCTGTACGTTTTGAATTCAAACCTTGAGGTTGTGGGAAGTTTGGAGAACTTGGCGCCTGGAGAAAGCATTTTTTCCGCGCGCTTTATGGGAAACAAGGCGTATTTGGTTACGTTCAAGAAAGTTGACCCTTTGTTTGTAGTCGGACTTGAAGACCCGACTAATCCAAAGTTGCTTGGAAAACTTAAGATTCCTGGTTTTTCGGATTACTTGCATCCTTACGATGAGAATTACTTGATTGGTTTAGGGAAGGACGCGATTCCCGCCAAGGAAGGCGATTTTGCCTGGTATCAGGGAGTGAAACTTTCATTGTTTGACGTTCGGGATGTTTCAAAGCCCAAAGAAGTTGCAAGTTTTGTAATCGGAGACAGGGGCACTGAGTCATACGCGTTGCACGACCACAAAGCGTTTTTGTTTTCCAAGGACAGAAACCTGCTTGTGATTCCGATTAAACTCGCTATTGTTGACATTGACAAGTATCCTTGGGGCGTTGAACCGCAGACTTTCGGGGAATTTTCTTTTCAAGGAGCGTTTGTTTTTGACATTTCGCCTGATGGAATTTCGTTGAATGGGCGCGTGACGCATGCTGAAGAGGAAGACTTTGAGAAAAGCGGCGAGTACTACTACGGGTACGGAAACGACGTCAAAAGGAGCTTGTACTTGGACGAGTACTTGTATACTTTGTCTGAAAACTGGGTCAAGGCAAACAACCTTGAAACGCTTTCAGAAGAGGCCTCGGTGAAATTGCCGGGGGTAAAACGCGAACCGTACTATTACGATGACGACGTGGTAATTGCCTTGCCTGAACCAATTGCCGTTGTAAACTAAATTTACGACTTTTTCTTTTGAAAACGTTCTTTTTTTATTTTCCCTTCTTTAAATATGCTGTTGTAAAAATGAAGAGGATTTTGGTTTGCAGCGCGGGGGGCGCGGCTGCAATTAATTTTGTTGACTCGCTTAGAATGGAGGCTGAAAAAATGTTCATTGTCGGCGCGGACTGCAACAAGTGGCATTTGGAAAATTCTGATTCCAACGTCAAGTACGTTGTTCCTCGTTGCAACCAGGAGGGTTATTTGAAGAAATTGAATGAAATAATTTATTCTGAAAAAGTCGAGTTCGTGCATCCTCAATCCGATTCGGAAGTGCGTTTTTTGTCGGAAAACCGTGAAAAGGTCAATGCGAAAACGTTTCTTCCCGATAAAAAAACCGTTGAAATTTGCCAGGACAAGGCAAAATGTGTTGAAATCTTAAGGGCTAATAACGTTGGTGTTCCAAGGACTGCCTGCTTGGAAGACTTGAGAGTTGAAGAGGCTTTTTCCCGTTTAAAGCTTGAAAAAGCGTGGGTGCGCGCAACAAGAGGCGCGGGTTCTCGTGCCGCTTTGCCTGTTAATTCCGCCGGGCAAGCGCAAAATTGGATAAACTATTGGGTTGAATTCAATGGTTTTAAACGCGAAGATTTTATGATAAGCGAGTTTTTGCCGGGGCGCGAGTACGCGTTTCAAAGCATTTGGAAAAACGGGGAAATTGTGACTTCCCAGGCAAGGGAAAGGCTTGAATATATTTTTGGGAACCTAATGCCAAGTGGTCAGACTTCTTCTCCGTCTGTTGCAAGGTCTGTTCATAATAACCAGGTGAATGAAACTGCAGAGCGTGCTGTTAGGGCAATTGACAAAAATGCTTCCGGCGTTTTTTGCGTTGACTTGAAGGAAAACGCTTTAGGGGTGCCGTGTGTGACTGAAATTAATTCCGGGCGTTTTTTCACTACGAGCAATTTCTTTTCCAAGGCGGGCGCTAACATGCCTTTTACTTACTTGAAACTTGCCTTTGGGCAAGAGGTGAAAGACGTTTCTAAATACAACGTTGTGCCCGAAGGCTTTTACTGGATTCGAGTGGTTGATAAATATCCTGTTTTGCTGCGTGGAGAGCAATGGACAAGCAAAAACGCTTAGGTGTTTTTTTTGATTTTGACAGAACGCTCGCTGTGCTTCCTGTTAACTGGAGCGGTCTTAGGGCGAAGCTTAAGGAAGTTTATTCGGAGAAAGGTTTGAACCTGTCTTTTCGTCCTCTTTTGCAGGACATTTTAAAGGGAGATGCGGAACTTCAAAAAAAAGCTGTAAGGCTTTTAAGTGAAGTCGAGCTTGATGCTGCAAACAAGTGTTTTTTTGAGGCAAAAACCAAGAGGCTTGTTGAAAGGTTAAGCCAGAGGGTTGTGTTGGCAATTGTTTCAAGCAATTCGTCTTCTTCTGTGAAAAAAGCCCTTGAAGTAAACGGCGTTGAAAACTTTTTTTCACAGGTTGCAGGCAGGGATAACTGTGCAAAATTTAAGCCGGATGCGGAACCTGTTTTGAAGGCAGCTGCTTCGTTAAATTTGCATCCTGAAAATGTTTTTTTTGTAGGGAATTCGTCTGATGATGTTGAGGCGGCAAATGCCGCCGGATGCAGAAGCGTTCTTTTGTCAAGCGCGCCGCTTGGCGGGTTTGCGGACAAAGCTGACTTTATAATTTCAGATTTGTCCGAGGTTGAAACGGTTCTTCAAAGCGATTTTATCGCGGATTTTTACTCGAAAAAGGCCGTTGAATTGCCGGAGCTTGAAAACACGTATCTTTCAAAAAATCTTTTGCGCAGGCGTTTGTACGCCTCGCGGTCTGACTGCGTTTTCAACGCGTTAAGGACTTATCTTGCAACGGGTAAAAAAGTTCTTGACGTAGGCTGTGGTGCTGGTTGGTACTTGAAAAAAATAAGCGGTTACGACGTTTTATGCTATGGTGTTGACGTTTCGCAAGGGTATGTTGAGCAGGCAAAAAAATTTACCAACGGAAAGGTTAAGGTGGTTAAGGCAAGCGCGCTTGAACTGCCTTTTGAAAAAGGGTCTTTTGACGTTGTTTTGATGACTGAAGTGGTGGAACATACTGTTTCGCCCTTGAAGGCTTTGCGCGAGTGTTTCAGGGTTTTGAAAAAAGGCGGGTTTTTGATTGTAACTGCCCCTAATTCTTTTAGTGTTCTTGAGCAAATACCCAAAATAAAAGCAGGATTGAATAAACGCCGTTTTGAGCATTTATGCGGTTTTACTTCTTTTTCTTTTAAGAAAACTATTGAAAATGCCGGCTTTAGCGTTATTGACGAGTCTTACTGCGGTTACCTCTTTGTGCCTTTCGGCCTTTCAAAGCTTGGGACGGGGTTAAAGAACGTGTTGGATTTTGTTGAAGGCGCGTTTTCAAAAATTCCCTTGTTGAAAAAAACGGGTTGGACTATGGTTTTTGTTTGTGCTAAAAAGCAAGTATAAAATTCACGCTGTTTCATAAGATGTTTTATGATTTCGATTTCAAAACCTTTGATTTCCGAAGAAGAACAAGTTGCAGTAAGAAGCGTTTTGTCTTCAGGATTTTTGGCTCAGGGCCCTAAAGTCAAGGAGTTTGAAGAGGCTTTTGCCAAGTACGTTGGAGTAAAACACGCTGTTGCAACTTCAAGCGGAACGTCTGCCTTGCATTTGGCTTTGCTTGCATGCGGGGTCAAGCGTGATGACGAGGTTATTACAACGCCTTTTTCGTTTATTGCAAGTTCCAATTCGATTTTGTATTGCAATGCCAAGCCTGTTTTTGTTGACATTGGGGATGATTTCAACATTGACGCGGATAAAATCGTTGAAAAAATTTCTCCTAAGACCAAGGCGATTTTGCCGGTTCACTTGTATGGAAATCCTTGCAACATGGATAAATTGCAAGAGATTGCATTTGAAAACAACGTGGTGTTAGTTGAAGATGCGTGCCAGGCGCATGGAGCTGAAGTTAACGGTAAAAAAACGGGTTCTTTTGGAAAAGCGGGCTGTTTTTCTTTTTATCCTTCCAAGAACATGACTTGTTCGGAGGGCGGAATGGTTACTACTGACGATGAAAAGGTAATGCTTAATTGCCGTGCTTTGAGGCACCACGGTTCGTTGAAGCCTTATGCGTATGATGTTTTGGGGTTCAATTATCGCATGACAGATGTTTCTGCGGCAATTGGCTTGGAGCAGTTGAAAAAACTTGATGAATTTAATTCCCGCCGAATTGAAAACGCTGCTTTTTACAATGAATGTTTTAAGGGCGTGGAAGGTTTGGAAACGCCCGGTGTTGAGCGGGGGAAAAAGCATGTTTTTCACCAGTATACTTTGAGAATTGCAAAAAGTGCCGCAGTTTCGCGTGATGAACTTGCAAAACATCTTTTAAAACGCGGCGTGAAAAGCGGTGTTTACTATCCTTTGCCGATTCACAAACAGCCTTTGTACAAGGATTTTGATGTTTCAGTTCCGAATGCGCAGAAGGCTTGCAAAGAGGTTTTGAGTTTGCCAATTCATCCTTTGCTTTCCAAGGGGGAAAGAGAGGTTGTTGTTGACGCGGTTAACGAAGTGGTGAGCTGAAATGGGTTTTTCAACAGCGGTTATCGGCGTTGGCAACATGGGCCGCAATCATGCCCGCCTTTACTCTGAAATCGAGTCTGCGGACCTTGTCGGTGTTTGTGACTTGAATAATAGTCGCGCTGAAAAGGTTGCGTTGAAGTTTGCAACGAAGCCTTTTTTTGACTATAAAAAAATGCTTGACGAGGTCAAACCGCAAGTTGTGAGCGTGGCGGTTCCCGTTTCCACGCACAAAAAGGTTGTGCTTGACTGTTTTGACGCGGGTTGCAACGTGTTGGTTGAAAAACCGATTGCATCTTGCGTTGATGACGCGCTTGAAATGATTGCCAGGGCTAGGAGGGCGGGTTTGAAGTTCATGGTTGGCCACGTTGAGCGTTTTAACCCTGTTGTTTTGAAGTTGAAGGAGCTTTTGGAAAAAAACGCTGTTGGAAAAATTTTCAGTGTTGAAGCGGTTAGAGTAGGGCCGCTTCCTGCAAAAAACACCGACGTTGGAATCGCCGTTGACTTGGCTGTTCACGACATTGACATTGCGCGTTTTGTTTTGGACTGCGAAGTAAAACGCGTTTTTGCCGAAACGCAGAAAAACGGTTTTGGAAAGCACGAGGATTTGTTGACTGGCTTGTTGAGGTTTGAAAACGGGGCAATTTGTTCTTTGAATGTCAACTGGCTTACTTCAATGAAGGTTAGAAAAATGACTGTTACCGGTGAAAAGGGCGTTCTTGAACTTGATTACATTTCTCAAAAAATGACTTTGTTTAAAAACAAGGCGTTCAACTACTCTGAAAATTTTGACAGGGTAAGCGAAGGGGATTTCATTGGTTTTGCCGTGGAAAAAAAGGAGCCGCTTAGGATTGAATTAGAGCATTTTGTCGATTGTGTTCGAGAAGACAAAAAGCCTTTTGTTTCAGGTGAAGAAGGCGTTAAAGCGCTTGAAGTTGCCTTGGCACTTGTCGAATCCTCCAAAAAACAACGTGCAATTAATTTGAATTAACGTGCCTTTACTTGTATTCGAATGCTATTTTTTTGAACAGCATTTTTTCATTTGTTGAAAATTCGACAATGCTTTCTCCCGGGGGCACAATCAAGTTTTCCACCTTGAAGTTTTGCATTGTTGAATTGCTTTTCAAAAGAAAGACGCCTGTTTTTTTTCCGTTGAAGGTGACGTTCAGATTCGGCGTGCAGTTTTTCTCTGAACACACGGGCAAAAGCGTTAAGTTCAACGTTGCCTGCCTTGCTTTTTCAAAAGTGCTTAAAACCTCAAGTGTCGCGTTGTGTTCCAATGGTTTTAACCTCTTGTGTTTTTTCGTTTGAATTGCGTACTGCCAGTTGTCACCGAAAAACGGCGTTATAAACGGCTTGTCCGACTTTGGCATTTTAAATGCAATTATGTCCTTGTCTTCGAACACTGCTTTTCCTTCGAGTTCTTTGACGTATTCAAGCGTTTCGTGGTAACTTTTGTTGCTTATTTTTCCAAGGGGTTGGTAAAAGTACCAGTAGTATTTTTTGTTGTGCACGAATTTTTTGTGGAACACCACGTAAGTTACGTTATAGTACGACAAAATGCTTTTGGCGGTTTCAACTTCGTTTTTTGAAGCGATTTGAAGAACTGCGGCTTTCTCGGTTTTCGTGAACCTTGAAAGCACCGGGCTTTCTTCAATGAAGGCGCGCAACTTGAAGTTGTTCACGTGGTGTTGCAAATATCCCCATAAAAGCTTTTTCTTGTGCACGCTTTGGTAGTAATTGTACTCTGGCAGTTCTTCTGTGAGTGCGGGAAATTCAAGCAAAACTTCGTTTCCTCCGCTTTTTGAAATTTGATGGTAGAATTGGGGCACTTGAGCGCTTGACAAGGGGTACGGCGCGGAAAAGTACTCGATGAAAATTAAAAACATCAAAAATGAAAGAACAATTGAAATCGCCCTTTTACGTTTTATGGTTTTTTTCAAGTGCTTGCATAATGCGCTTACTCCGAATCCTACAAGAACGGCAAGAGCAAGGGTGAGTAAAACGTCGAAACGAACCGGGGCTGAAAGAAGACTTGCAAAGGGAAGTTCGGAAAAGACTTTGTACGGCAGTATTACCACTTTTTGGTTTATCAACACTGGAATCGTGTTTACGCTTAGTATTGGGCCCAGTGCCATGAGAAAAGAGAAAACGCCGGTTATCACCCAAAAAAGCGTTTTTCGGGTGCTTAGTGCGCCTATGACTGCCAGGATTAAAACGCTGTATCCTATGTAAGAGGAAAAACTCGCCCAGTCACTTGAGGTTTTTACGTAGTACAAGGGGAAGTTTTCCACTATTTTTTTGCGTGTTGTTTCGATTAACACGCTGTTTAATTCCGTTGGAATGAAAAAGCCAAGCAAGTCCGCGCTTTGTTCGATTTGTTTTTGTATGCTTGCTCCTTTGGTAGCTCCGCTTATTGTTCCTGAAACAACAAGGTACAAAAAAGGAGAGATTAAAAGAAATGAAATCAGGGTGATTGCTGCCGTTTTTTTGAAGAAGTCCTTGTTTAACTTGTGTTGTCTTGAAATCAAGGCGAATAAGGCGTATGCGGCGGCAAACAAACCCATGTAAACCATGTACGTCCAGTCTGAAAGGGCGTTTGCCGCGAAAAACACGCCTGCAATAGCGGGGTTTTTCCAGTTGAATTTTTTTTCTTCAAAAGTTTTCAACAAAAACAAAGCGAAAAAAGGCATCCATTGCAGGTTGGCCAAAAAAAAGTGTCCCAAACCGTGGCCCAAGTGGTACGGGCTGAATGCAAACACGGCTCCGCCTATTATTGCCGCCTCCTTGTTTTTAGTCAAGTGTTCGACCAACAAGTACGCTCCCAGTCCGGCAACAACAAATGAAAGGATAAAAACAAGGTTATAGGCGGCAACATGTCCAAAAAAGAATTGAAACGGAATTGTCGTTATTATCGGTAAAAGTCCGTTGTTGATGCTTCCAAAGTCAAGCGTATGAGGGTAACTTAAGTAATCGCTTTGAAAAGGGTTTTTGCCAAGGTCGAAGATTGCGTGTTTGTACCACCACGTGCCTGCCAAATTAGAGTACGCGTCTCCCCAGCCGGGAAACTTCGAATCCAAACTCAGTGCCAAAGGATAGGTTAAAACAAGGGTCAGCAAAAGGTAAAAAAACAAGACTTTTGCTTGTTCGTTTTTTGAAATTTTGGAAAAAAACTTGTTCATTTTGGCTTTCTTCTCATATTTCAAAGCGAAGTTTAATCAGTTTAAAAAACATTTTTACCCCGTCTAAAACAGGGTTTATTTTAGAGGTTTTACGGGTATTGGAAATTTTCACGGGCGCTTCTTTGACTTTTAGTTTCGCCTTCAAAGCGCGCAGGATTAATTCTGTTGCGAAAAAAGTGTCGCGGGATTCAACTTGCCTTATTGTGTTTTTTATTTTTTTCTTTTTGAACGTTATTATTCCGTTGTAATCAGCAATGGTTGAATTGAACATTAATCGCACGATTGAATTGTAAATGTTTGAAAAAGTTTTTCTCAGAAAGCTTCGTTTGGAACTTTCTGGTTTGGAACCCAGCACTAAATCGGCTTTTTCTTCTGCAGCCATTTGAATTACTTTTTTGAAAAAGGATTTTTCATACGGATCGTCAATTGCGTACGTAACGCAGATGTCGTTGGAAGCTTTTTCGTACCCAAGCATGATGCCGTGACCAATCCCTTTTTTTTCCGTACGAAAGTACTTGACGCTTTTTTGTTTTTTTTGCAGTTTTTTTGCAATTTCCCCGGTTTTGTCCGTGCTTGCGTTGTCGCAAATTAAAACTTCGCAGTTAAAGCCCTGTTTTTTAATTTCACGCAATACAGCCAAAGCGTTTCCAATTAAGGCTTCCTCGTTGTAAACTGGAATAACCACACTGATTTTCATCGGG
>JBHHTN010000024.1:0-11954 GCA_046753405.1 Candidatus Micrarchaeia archaeon
GATAGGAGAATTAATTGAATTTGCGCCGACAACCGCACGAGTCAAACGCGACGGCAAAGAATTCGAAGTGGACGCGAACCACGTGAAAAAAGACGACGTTGTAATCGTCAAAACCGGCGAAAAAATTCCGGTTGACGGCGAAGTAGTCAAAGGCAACGCATCAGTAAATCAAAGCTCCATTACCGGCGAATCCGTTTGCATGGAAAAAAACGTCGGAGACAAAGTTTTTGCAGGCACGATAAACGAAAGCGGAGCACTACAAGTAAAAGCAACCAAATTGTACTCAGAGTCAACGTTTGTAAAAATAATTTCGCTTGTTGAAGAAGCAGAATCCTCTAAAGCGCCAGTGCAAAGATTGGCCGACAAATTCACGCAGTACTTCGCGCCCTTGGTCTTAATCGCGGCAGTTCTGACTTTTGCTTTTACTCAAAACCCCCTCTACGCAATTGCCGTAGTCGTAGTGGCATGCCCTTGCGCGGTCGCACTGGCAACTCCTTTGGCAGTGGTTGCAAGCACGGGCAAAGCAGCAAAGCGCGGAATAATAACAAAAGGAGGAGCAAGCCTTGAAACGCTGAGCAAAGTAGACACAATAGTCATGGATAAAACAGGCACGCTTACCTTCGGCAAACCGCGCGTAGTGGAAACAAAAGCTTTCGCAGAATGCACTGAAAAAGAAATAATAAGGCTTGCAGCAGGCGCAGAAAAACTTTCAGAACACCCTCTTGCAAAGTCCATCTTAGCCAAAGCAGCCGAGTACGACTTTAAAATCGAGGAACCCGACAAATTCGAAGTAGTGAAAGGAAAAGGCATCATTGCACATTACAAAAAAAGCACGATAATAGTTGGAAACCGCGAACTTTTGAAAACCAATGAAATAATTATTTCAAGCGAAGTGGAAGAATTTACTGCTACCCAAGAAAAAAAAGGAAGAACAGTGCTGTTACTTGCCCATGACACAGATGTTTGCGGCGCAATATGTGTTGCCGATGACTTGCGGAACAACGCAGCGCAGGCAATTAAAGAATTGAAAAAAGCAGGAATAAAAAAAATAGTAATGCTTACAGGCGACAACAAGCGCACGGCACAAGCAGTTGCAACGCAACTGGAAGTAGACGAAGCAGTCGCCGAAATGCTTCCGGAGGAAAAAGTAGAAAAAGTAAGGCAAACAATGAAGAAAGGCGCAAAAGTTGCAATGGTCGGTGACGGAGTAAACGACGCGCCTGCACTGGCTGCAGCTGATGTGGGAATTGCCATGGGCACAGCAGGAAGCGACGTTGCCATTGAAACTGCGGATATTGCCTTGATGAAAGACGACTTGACCGCCATAGTTGACGCCGTAAAAATCGGCAGGCACACATTCTCCACAATCAAGCAAAACATCGCCTTGGCAGTAGTGTTCAACATAGTTGGCGTAGGACTTGCCTCAACAGGCTTCCTAACACCCATACTAGCCGCAATCGCACACTCACTACCAGACGTCCTAGTATTCCTAAACTCATCAAAACTCTACAAATAAAACAAGCCTGAAACTACCGAAAACACAAAAGTCAAGACTATAGCTTTTTGTTATATGCAGGAGGAGCAACCCTAGAAAAAACTAGAGTCTGAACCAATTAAATCTTAAATTTAGAGTCTGTTTTTAGATATATATCGAATTGGCTGGTTGTGCTGAAACAATTACTTCGTTTTGGGTATTTAACAGCCTCCGACCATTTGTGGCAGGTTTTGCAAATTCTGCGGTACAGCCGCTTTACTTGCGGGCTTTGGAGTTACAGCGGAAGCTTGCGTTTGAACAGGCGCACTTGCAGTTGCAAGGCCTTCTGTCCTTACTTCCTTGACTTTTTCATTCAAGCCGTTCAATTGAAAGGCTTGGAATACTGAAACAACCAATAAAACACCTATAAGAACGATTAACAACCTTTTTTTGCTCATTTTTTACCACCTAGTGTTTTAATCTTAACATCCGCCTACCATTCCTGGCAAATCGCCAAGTTCAGAAATAGATGCTGAACCTCCGGTACCTTCGCCTTCAAATTGAGCTCTAATACCGACTGATCCGCCATAATTAAGAGTACTGGCATCGGCTTGTCCAACATAAACTAAATACATTTCTATCATTCCTTTCGGATACCATAGTCCTTTCCATCGAGTCATTTCGCCTAAGATTTCTTCATCAGAGTAGTCGTCGCCATAATACTCAACAAAAAATTTGGCTATTCCCTTCCAAGCATACGCATGAGCACACCCGCACCGATTAATGGTTGTGACGCTAGTTGGTCCGCCACAGCAAAAATCACAAGTAAATATAGACACCAATTTCTCATATCTTTGTTGTTTCTCTCCATCTAGTTGAAGACTTCTTCCAAATTGTCCCCATACTTGCTGAGCTTGGATTGGATCGTCAAAACTAATTTCTAATTGAGCACCAACCCCGTCAGCTAAATACCATGGAGTGCCTGTTGGAACAATATAATTTATGGCATCTTGTACTGGATCGCCAGTATCTTGTGGTTTTGGAACATTACTTATAGCAGGCCATTCCACCAAAATTGTTGTCCTACCATCCGAATTCAGTTGAGGTCCAATAATAGTATTACTTCCTTCTAATGCAGCGACTCCTGTTGCAGCCTGGTCGCTTAAATCGCCAGAACCAGATGAAAATTCAGTAGTTTGAGTCAGTGAAACCAGGCCCGATTCGGCGTTGAAGACTTGAATTTGATTATAGCCCATGACAAGCGCAACAACCACAACAAGCATGTAAAATAAATTTCCCGCGTTTTTTGAATCAGAATGACGCACATGATCTGTTTTATGCGCAGAATGTTTTGAACTATGCTTAGAATCAGTCATTTAACTTAACACCAAAATATTACGACTAATGTAAAGCTTACGTTAGATTACATATAAATACGTTTGTATAAAACTCACGCACTGTAAGGCTTACTTTCAATGTAAAACTTCTTTGTACCTCACGTTCTCCATCTTTTCGGTTTATTGTAAAAGTTGTCGCTGAAACTCGTAAAACAAGTCTTTTGTTCCCAAAAAATCAAAGGAATTAAAAATTGACGTTCCTTGGAAAAGCAAAAACAGCAACCCCAGGAAAATCAGCAATACTCCAGAAAGCGCGTTTGCAAAAAACACATCAACCTCACTTCCAAAAATATTCAATGAAAAAAGCTTTTTTGAAAAAAAAGGATGTTGAACAATTTTCGTCGTATCCAACAAAACACTCAATACAAACAAGGGAACAAAAAGTCCAAGCGAGTAAGTAAACGTCAAAAGTCCCGCGTACCAAACACTGCCACTTATTCCTGCAAGAATAATAATCGAACCTAAAATTGGTCCCAGGCACGCTGCCCATCCCAATGCAAATAAAACTCCAAGTATAAAAACATCTTTGACATCTTTGACGTTGGTTTTTCTTGAAATCTTAAGCCCGGAAAAACCACGTCCTAACAAACTCATTACTCCAAAAAATACAAGCAATACTCCAGCAACTCCAATCAAAAAAGGCAAAAACGGAGTCAAAAAGTTTCCAATTAACGCCGCCAAAATTCCGAAAACAAAAAAGACAGGAGTAAATCCAGCGAAAAACGCCAGCGTCATTAAACTTAAACGCTTTTTTTCCTTGAACGAGTAAGCAAAGAATGCCGGTAAAAACGGAAGCAAACACGGCGAAAAAATACTTAGAATTCCGCCTAAAAAGGCAATGACCAACGTAAGCCCTTGAGCAACTTCAAGATTATGTTCTGCTTGCATTTGAATGTTTTCAGGCCACACTACCGCCATGCTAAAAGATGCAAACAAAAACAAACTTAAAACAAAAATATGCTTTTTCAAAAAAAATACCCTTAAAGCCTTACATTACCTGTAAAGCATTAAAGTCGAAGGTATTTATACGTTATGATACTTTCTCTCTTTCGTCGCTTTCCAAAGTCGTATGTGCTTTAAAAATTAATCTATTTTAATTTTTGTGCCAAATTCCGCACAAACGTGCAGAATTGGTTAGTACACTGAGACGAGGTATCTATGCAGGGGGAGGGATTTGAACCCTCGAACCCCTAAGGGAATAGGCCCTGAACCTATCGCATTTGGCCAGGCTTTGCTACCCCTGCGACTGGTTTTGTTGTGTTTTTGTTTTGATTGTTTTCTTTTTTTTTTCGTTGTGATGCTTTCGTTTTTTTTCTGTTGTTCGCTTTTTTTTCTTTTTCCGCCCTGGGCTTTTTCTATTTTTCTCAAAAAAGAAAAAGGGTCAAGTGTAAGATTATTTAATGTTACATTAATTTAATTTAGGTGTATTTACTGCTATTTTGAAGCGTTTTCTTGAAAGGTTTTTTTTCAAAATGAAGCTGCCGAATCCTTATTTGAATCCTAATTACAGGACGTTGATTGTTGTTCCCGTTGTTTTGGTAGCTTTGGCTTTGGTTTCCTTGTTTTTCTTTTTTCCTGTTAAGCCTGGCGTTGACTTGAGGGGCGGTTTGCTTTTGCAGGTTCAAACTGAAAGCGAGGTTGACGTTGCTTTGTTGACGCAGAAGATGAACGCGTTTTCCGATGATGTTACTGTTCGCGTTTTTGACACTCCTTTGGGCACTAAAGGCGTGGAAGTTGAGTTGGCCTCCAGTGACGATGTGATTGAGGCTGAAAGTGCTTTGAAGCGTGTTCATGAGTTGCAGGAGCAGCTTGTCCAAAGCGATTTGGCTTTGTCTGCTTTTCTTGAAAGCGGTAATGTTTCGGAGTCGCAGGTGTCTGCTTTGCAGGGTGCTGTGACGGGTTTGAATGAAGCGTTGCGGACGGAAGCGGGTGGTTTGCTTGTTTTAATCGGTTCTTCCAAGTCGTTGCCTGATAACTGGCGCGATGTTGTTGAATTGGTAGAGTGGGAGTTTGACGCGTCGCGTGAGGCTTATCGTTCCAATGTGTTGAAGGCTGTTGGCGAGGTTGTCGAAGTAAGGGGTTTTTCTGTTAATGAAGTTGGCTCTAGTTTGAGTCGGTTTTTCTTGGAGAAGGCGTCCGAGGTTTTGATTTGGTCTTTTGTTTTGTCTTCGGTTCTTGTTTTGATTGTTTTCCGTTCTCTTAGGCCTTCTTTGGCCGTGATTTTCGGTGCTGTTGCCGACGTTGTCATTGTGGCGGCGGTAATGGGTGTGTTGGGTATTCCTTTGACTTTGGCAAGTATTGCGGGTTTGCTTATGCTCATAGGTTTTTCGCTTGACACTGATGTCATGCTTACTGTTCGTGTTTTGAAGAGGACTGAGGGGAGAGCGGTTAACCGGGCGTTTGAAGCAATGAAAACTGGGTTTTTGATGAATGTTACTACTATTACCGCGTTTGGTGTTTTGCTTGTAATGTCTTGGTTGTTGCAGATTCCCACTTATTTTCACATTGGTGCTGTTGCGGTTATCGGCGGTTTTGTTGACTTTTTTCCCACGTGGGCGTTTAACGCGGTTATTGTTTTGGATGAGGCTCAGAAGAAGGAGAAGCGTTTGTATCATTAGAAAAAAATTGGTGAAAATCTGTTGGTTGATGTTTCGCGTTTGTTGAATAATTGGCGCGTGTTGTTGTTGATTGCACTTGTTGTTTTGAGTGCTGCGTCTGTTGTTTTGTTTGGGGTTAACCAGGGAATTGAGTTTCAGGGCGGTGTGCGTATTCCTGTTACGCTTGAGCGTGCGGCTTCTCCTGCTGAAATGGATTTGATGGTTGAAACTATTAAGACGCGTGTTAACAAGTACGGTTTGTCGCAGTCGGTTGTGCGTCCGCTTGGAGACGACAAGATTATTGTTGAGATTCCTCAAGCCGAGCCTGAGGTTATTGAAAGTGTGCAGAGGATTTTGAAGGAGCAGGGGCATTTTGAAGCGGTTATTGACGGAAACGTGGCTTTGGACGGGCGTCATATTATGCCGGGGGCTGTTGGCGGGCCGCAGGGCGAGCGGATTTTTCAGTCCAGTGCTGTTGGGGGTTTCAGGTGGGAGTTGTCTTTTGCTGTTACTCGTGAGGGCGCCGAGCAGTTTGCGCAGGTTGCTTTGGGTAAGGGGGACTTGCCTGTTTACATGTTTTTGGACCGGCCTGGGAATTCTGTTGTTGTTTTGAAGACGAGTCATCTTGGAGTGCAGGCGGTTGGTTCTGCTTCTTCTTTTGAAGAGGAGGCTGCTCGTGATGCTTTGAAGAAGGAAGGCGATGACATTGAATTGTTTTTTGTCGAGGATTTGGCTGTTGAGGGTTCTTCGCAGAGGGATTTGCTTGTTGAATTGAGGAGTAAGAATAAGTCTAAGGCGATTGTTAGTGCTAATTTGTCGCGTGAGAACCCTGGCGTTGCAGGGTTTTTGAGGGATTCTGGTTTTGACTTGGTTGAATTTTCGGATGAGGAGTTGAGTCCGGTTGTTTTTTCTCAGAGTTTTGCAAGTAGTCCTCCGAGTGTTTCCAGTTGGAAGGCGGTAGGTTTGTTGACGGGTCCGATTTTAAGCAGGAGTTTGGCCGACGGTCGTGTTAACCAGTTTTATCAGGTCAGCGGTACGGCTAGCGGCGATAGTCCGGCGCAGCAGGAGCTTAGTGCTGCGCGTGAGATTAAGGAGTTGAAGAGCGTGATTTCCGGGGGAAGATTGCCTGTCAGCACTCTTATTGGAAGTTCGTTTGCCATCGCGCCTTCGCTTGGAGAGAGGTTTTTGGCTTACAGTTGGATTGGTGTTGTTTTAGCGGTTGTATTGGTTAGCTTGGTTATTGTTTTGAGGTATGGGAAACTGCTTTTGTCTGTTCCCATTGTTTTGGTTAATTCTGCGGAGATTTTGATTACGATGGCTATTGTGGGCGTGCTTGGAACGCTTGATTTGAGTGCGATGGCGGGTATTATTTCAATGATTGGTACGGGTGTGGACGACCAGATTATTTTGACTGACGAGTTGCTTAGAAAGCGTCATGAAGGCGAGGTTGTTTCAGCGAAGAACGAGGCGCGTGACACGAGGGACAGGATTAAGAAGGGTTTTTACATTGTTTTCACTACTGCGGGTGTCGCGCTTGTGGCTTTGCTTCCGTTGTTGTTGTCGGGTGTTGTTGAAATAATGGGTTTTGCGCTTGCAGCGATAATTGGTATTACTGTGGGTGTTTTGGTTACTCGTCCGGCTTACGCTGTTATTGCCGAGGAAGTGCTTGGAAAAAAGGAAGAATGATTGTTTGAGTTTTTGGCTTTAGGTAGTGGTTTTTGTGTGTTTGAAGTCGTGGTTGCTTGTTTTGCTTGCGGCTTTTTTTGTTGCAGGGTGCGTTCAGCAAGAGCAGCCTGAAATGGCTGAAGTTAACTTGATTAGTTTTGAGGTGTTTCCTTCTTCTGCCACGCTTTACCAGCGGAATCGGTACAATAACGAGGTTGACCTTAAGGTTTTTGAGGGCAAGATTTTGCAGTTGGTGCATTCTTTGGACTATGTTTGTTGTGCCAATATTTCGTTGAAGTTTAACCTTACTGTTGAGCGGGGTAGGACGATTCTTTTGCTTTCAGAGGAAGATGTTGCAACCGGGCCGGTTGACTTGGATTCTTGCAGGATGCCTTGCGGTTACAATGTAAGCGCTTTTTTTGAACCGGTTTACCCGGGAAAGTACGCGGTGAGAATCATCGGCGTTAACACTTCGCAAAGTGGTGGAAAACTTATTGTTGAGGAGGCCTTTACGGTTAACGATAGGCGGGAATTAGAGTGGGATTATGAAATTGGCGGGGGTTTCAACAAGTTTTCCTGCAGAAGTGATGCTGATTGCGTGAAGGCGTCTTGTTGCCACGCGTCGGATTGCATTAACCGGAAGTTTTCTTTGGATTGCGAGGGCATTGCTTGCACTCAGGAGTGCAGGCCTGGCACGTTTGACTGCGGGAAAGGTTTTTGCAAGTGCAAGAGCAGCAGGTGTGGGCCTGTGTTTGTTTCATAGTTTTGTTGTGAATTCCTTGATTTTTTCTGTTGCTTCCTTTATTTTTTCTGTGGAGGTTGCGTAAGTGCACCTGATGAATCCTTTTCCGCTTTCTCCGAATGCGCTTCCTGGAACTGCCGCTACTTTTTTTTCTTTCAACAACTTTTCGCTGAATTGTTCGTCGGTCATTCCTGTGTTTTGAATGCTTGGAAACGCGTAAAAAGCGCCTTTTGGTTCAAAGCATTCCAAGCCCGCGTCGTTGAGGCCTTTCACTAAAAGCCTTCGGCGTCTGTTGTATTCTGCAACGTTTTTTTTCACTTCTTCTTCGCATTCGCGCAAAGCGGTTATTGCCGCGTTTTGCGCAACTGTGGGGGCGCAGAGCATGGAGTACTGGTGAATTTTAGTCATTGTCGAGGTGATTTCTTCAGGGGCGCAGGCGTATCCGATTCTCCAACCGGTCATTGCAAATGCTTTTGAAAAACCGGAAAGCAGTATTGTGCGTTCTTTCATTCCGTTAAGGGACGAAAAGCAGCAGTGCTTCAAGCCGTCGTACGTCAAATCAGCGTATATTTCATCTGAAATAACAAGCAAGTCGTGTTCAACTGCTACTTTCGCGACTTTTTCCAACTCGTTTTTGGTCATGACTGCGCCTGTTGGGTTGTTGGGGTAGTTGATTATCAGGGCTTTTGAGTTTTTGGCGGTTTTTTCCAGTTCGTCCGCGTTTATTTTAAACTCGTTTTCAAGCTTGGTGGGAAAAGACAGTGCGTTTGCGCCTGCAAGAATCGCGCAAGGCGTGTAGGCAACGTATGAGGGTTCAACTACGACGACTGTTTCTTTGGGGTTGGTTATTGCCCGAAGCGCGACGTCCAAGCCCTCGCTTACGCCGCTTGTAACCAGCACTTCTTTTTCAGCGTCGTATTCGACGTTGTATTTTTTGTTCAAAGACTTGGAAATTTCACTTCGCAAACGCGGGCTTCCCTGGTTTGAAGTGTAGTGGGTGTGTCCGCGTTCAAGCTCGTAAATGGCCGTTTCCCGAACATTCCAAGGCGTTGGAAAATCAGGTTCTCCCACTCCGAGGGAAATCAGGTTTTTTGTCTTGCTGGCAATGTCGAAAAACTTGCGTATTCCGGAGGGTGCGAGGGATTCTGCTTTTTTTGACACGAACTTTGAGGGGTTTTTTTCACTCATTTTTTTTTAGAACACCGGGAGAAGCAAGAAGGGCACAGAAAAAAAGGGATGTGTTTTGTGCCTGCATGAAAATTTTTCATGCGGTTACTGCCAGGCGGTCTGCGTCTTCTTTTTCGAAAAAGACTTGGCCGTCTTCCTTGTATTTTTTGAGCAAAAAATGAGTGTTGGTGCTTGTCACGCCTTCAATGGGTGCAAGCTTTTCGGCAACGAAGTTTGAAACATCCTTTAAACTCTTGCCTTCGACTATTACAATCAAGTCGTAAGACCCGCTTAGCAAGTACCCTGTGCGCACTTCGGGAAAAAGCATTATGCGTTCGGCAACAGCGTCGTAGCCCCGTCCGCGTTCGGGTGAGAGCTTCACTTCAATTATCGAGTACACGCGTTCGCGTCCGACTTTTTCCCAGTCAACAACTGTTTTGAACTGTTTTATGGTTCCGGAGTCTTGTAAGGCTTTTATTTCCTCTTGGACTTTGCTCTCGCTTTTTCCAAGCATTGCCGCTAAATCCGTTAGGGTCGCACGCGCGTTTTTCTCCAACACTTCAAGCAATTCCTCAGACATGCGTTTTTCACTTTTTTTCTTCCTTTGACTGCGCTTTTCCCAAAAGGGTTTTTCCAAACTCGGCCCTGCGCTTCATGTGCTCGTCAAACCGTTCAATTTGGTCTTTTTTCATCACGTTTTGCAAGACGTAGTTTGAAAAGTCCTGCGCCATCTGTGACGCGTCGAGCAAGCTTGCCTGGGCCTCGCTTAAGGTCAGCACGATTTTCTTGGGTTTTAGTATTTCAACGGCAATGGGGCTGTACTTTAACACGGCGTTGAGCAAGTGCTGGAAGTTTTCAGTCATTATTTTGACTTCGGAAAAAGAAGAGTAAACGTTGTCCGAGGAAATGGCTTTTTCTATTTCCGCGCGGCAGTACAAAACGCCTTTTTCCTTTGTGAGCTTTCCCATGAACTCGACAAGGAGGCTTTTGACTTTTTCCTCGTCGGGTCCGTGGGCGTCAAAGTGCAAAACTGCCAAGATCGCGCCTTCCTTGGACGCCTCCTCGAAAAGCGCTTCCAGTTTTTCCCCGTCCATTTCGTCTTTTTTTTCAGCCATTAACCTTTCAACTCAAACGTTTTCCATATAACCGTTTTTCAAAACGTATCTGTGGCTTGAATCGTGACCGCACACGTATCTATCGCCTTGCTTTTCAAGTCGTATTCCGAAACCGTTTTCAGAATAACACTTTCTGCAGTTCAGAACTATGTCGTCTCCTATAACACTCAAAGCAATAGCTCGCCTCGTGAAAAATTTAAAAACTTACCACTATTTTTTGAGCCTTACACAAATATTAAAGGCAGCGGTTTGCAAAAACTAATTGTCAAAAACATTGATTTGACTTAAGAGGGCTTCTTTTTTTTGAAAAAGGGTTTTTTCACCCTTGTCTGCAAGAGCGCTAATTTTGACTTTTTTGAAAAAACGCGCGTCAAAGAGCGCGCGTTGGATGTTGAGGCAAGCCTTCCGGTTGCTTTGCGTTCTTTGTCGGTTCACTTGGATATTGGCACTCCGTTTGAAAAGTCTTTGGAAACAATTGTTCAAGACAACAAAGACGCTTTGTCAAAAGAGTTTAAGCGGGTGTTAAGCGATGTTGACGCTGGCTTGGATGTGCCTTCTTCTCTTCGCAGTGCTGCTAAACGGGTTGACTCGGTTTCTTTCAAGCGCGCGTGCATGCACCTTTCTTTTTCTTATTCTCACGGTGGGAGTGCTCAGGGCTTGCGAAAGCTTGCTGACGAGTTGTCGTCCGTTCAAAGGCAGAGGGTGAAGGAGTTTTCTGCCAAAGCAGCGCTTTTGGGTTTGTTGTTTGTGACCGCGGGGTGTTTGTTGCCGACTTTTTTTTCTGCCTACGCCCTTGTTGGAAGCCTTTTTTTGGGTTCGTCTACAAGCGTGCAAGACGTGTTTGTTGCTTTTGTCGTGGTTTTTCCGCTTGTTGACGCTGCTGTTTTGTACTACGTTTTGAAAAAGGCGCCTAAAACGGTTTTGAAATGATTGAATTGGTTGTATTCCTTGTTGCAAGCGTGTTAGTTGTAGCGTTGTTTTTTCACTTTTACAAGGAGTATGAGGAAGAACAAGCCTTGCGCGAGCTTGAAGGCGCTGTTCCAAACGCGTTGTTTCAACTTGCGAGTTTTCCGTCTCATACGCCGATGGAAGAATTGTTTGAAAGCCTTGCGCAAGGGAGTTTTGGGGGGTTAAGCAGGGTGTTTGCACGCATTCAAGGCAGAATCAACGCTGGCGAAAGCGTTCCAAAAGCGTTGTCTTGGGCTGCAAAAAATTCCAAGTCAAGGCTTTTGAGGAAGACTTTGGTGCTTTTGAAGGAAGCGTATTTTTCCGGCGCGGATTTGAGCGTTGCTTTGAAGAACTTGGCTGAAGACGTGTTTGAATTGCAGGATTTGAAGCGCGAGGCTTCCTCTGCGCAGGCGATTCAAAAGTACACGGTGTTGGCTTCAAGCGCGTTGTTTGTGCCGGCAATTTTGGGTCTTGTGCTTGGAATAGTCGGTTCTTTGGCATTGCAGGTTTCAGGAATTCAAGTTGAAGAATTCTCTTCTTTGGACTATGAAGGTCTTTTGCAGGCTTTTGATTTTGCAAGCCAAATCTACGTGTTGGAGTTCGCGGTTTTGGCCTCTGTTTTTGCTGCAAGTGTTGATGGAAACCCTCGCAAAGCGGTTTTGTACTGTGCTTTTTTGATTCCAAGCGCGTTTGCAGTGTTTTTTGTCGTGAAGACAACTGGGTTTGCGTAAAACTTTTTTTTGCGTTATCAAACAATTTTTATAACTAAAAGCACTGTTAATCGTTGGATAGTAAATTTTTTTTGGAGGATTTTTTAATGGATACTTCATTGTTGAACTTGGAGAATTC
>JBHHTN010000025.1:0-11849 GCA_046753405.1 Candidatus Micrarchaeia archaeon
GCCAATGATAACCTGCAAAAACTTCGTCTGCTCCTTGGCCACTTTGAACAACTTTAACGTGTTTTGAAACTTCGTTTGATAACAAATAAAAACCAATTGCATCATGACTAACCATTGGCTCAGACATGTGTGAAACGCATTGTTCTAAGTTTTTTATGGCGTTTTCGTTTTTAATGAATATTTTTTTGTGTTTTGTTGAAAACTCGCTTGCAATTAAATCAGAGTATTCAAATTCGTTGCCTTTTTCTTTTTCATCTTCAAAGCCTATTGAAAAAGTTTTCAAGTTTTTTTGGCTGTGTTTGGAAAGCAACGCCACTATAAGGCTTGAGTCTAGTCCCCCAGACAATAAAACGCCCACCGGAACGTCTGATTCCATGTGTCTTTGAACTGATTCATCTAAACTGCTTAAAACTAGTTTCTTGCATTTTTCATAGTTGTTAATTTTTTGTGTTTCAAAATTCATTTCCCAGTATTTTTGTTTTTTTATTTTTCCATGCTTGTTTATTTTCGCCCAAGTTCCTGGCTCTAATTTTTTGATTTGTTTTATTATTGTGTGAGGCGCGGGAACTATTGCATGAAAAGAAAAATAATAGTTTAACGCTGTACGGTCAAGTAAGGGATTAAAATCGTTGAACTCTAATAACGACGGTAAGTGAGATGCAAACCTGAAGCGGTTTTTATCTTGGTAATAATACAGAGGTTTTATTCCCAAATGATCTTTTGCTAAAAATAATTCTTGTTTTTGTTTATCCCAAACCGCTATCGAAAACATTCCAAAAAATTTTTCTAAGCATTTTTCTTTCCAAGCATGATACGCTTTTAGGACTACTTCCGTATCCCCCGTCGAATGAAAAGAATAACCTTTTTTTACTAGTTTCTTTTTAACATCTTTAAAATTGTATATTTCTCCATTAAACACAATAATAAGCCCTAGTTTTGCATCGCTCATTGGCTGGTGGGCATGTTGTGACAAGTCAAGTATTGAAAGTCTTTTGTGTCCTAATAAGACGCCATCTAAAATTATTCCTTCGTCATCCGGACCTCTAAAAGCTTGTTTTTCATTTGCGGCATAAAAACAATCAAGTTTTGGCTTTGTTTTTTTAAAATTTATTTGTCCGATTATGCCACACATTAGTTTTTTACGACTCGTTTTTTAGGTATGGTTGTTTTGGTTTTTGAAACTATAAATAACATCTGGATTACCTTTTTATTGAAGTTATTTGTTTTACTTAGAGATTACAAGAAAGTTTAAAGACGTGCGTAAAATACAACTTCGTTGGTTAAACGTCTTTGTCTAATTCTTTTTCGTTATTGTCCAAAGTGACGCAATCTTTAAAAATTTTCATACGCTTTTTAGCTGTTAAGTGTAGAATTTTGCACTAAAAAATATATAGTGCAAAGAGTGAATTGCGTCGTAGAAACCAGAATACTACGCAGTAGTAGAAAGCAGAGACCTGGTCTCTAAGCAGCACCTTACCTAATAATGCCAAATTACGCATAAACATGAAGAATTCAGTATTAATAAGCACTGCACTACTTTGAATCGTAACGAAAACAAATTCGTCCATTACCCGACAATAAAAAGCTCTAGACAGTTAAGTTCCTAGGAAAAAAAGCGATTACACAAATTTGCAGAATTTGGCACAAAACAATAAGACTTTCTTTTGCGCCAATATACTACTATGACCAAAGAATTGTCGTTGGATGAACTCAAGCCTTTTTTGCCTGTTTGGCTTTGGGAACTGAAAAAAAAGGCAAAAGAAGAACGGCAAAAGTCAGAGCGTCTTTTCCAAGCCTAGTTCAACAACTTTCTTGAACAGGAATTCCTTGAATTCCACGTTTTTCATCAACTGGTTAAGAAGGTTGTCGCCGACTTTCTTTTCATCTTCGACTTGAGCTGCTATTTGTTCTTTCATCGGCGTACCGCAACGCAGGCAAAACTTGGCTGAAGGCGAATTCTTTTCCTTGCACCGAGGACAAAAACAAACTTTGAATTGTTCCTCTTTCTTGTCTTCGGATTTTACCAATCCCTGCAAGGCAAGCAACGCATTGTCAACATCCCGACCAGATAAGTGAACGTAAGTAGCAGCCATTTCCGAAGACTGAACCCAGCCAAAATATTCCTTCATTTGCGCCTCAGTCAATTTTTCGGCTAAGAACGTCGCACGCGAGTGTCGGAATAAGTGAGGGTAAACTCTTTTTTTGATTCCGGCTTTTTCAGTAGAACGCTTTAGGGTAACCAAAACAGAACGATGTTCCATAGGCTGATTCTTTTGCGGGTAATTAGTTGCCAAAGACGGCCACAAAGGCGCTTCAGGCTCTTTTGACTTGGAATAATTTTCAACCCATGAAGATAATGCTGGCGCAGAACTGATTATCCGAACGCGGCGATCGCCAGTCTTTCCAGTAACCCTCAAAATGGCGCCGTACTGATCAAAAAGCACGTTCTTTATTCGCAATGAAAGAATTTCTCCAATGCGACAACCGCTCTCATACAACACTAAAACTAATGCCTTGTCTCGTGCATTGACAGCAGCTTGTGCAATTCTCAAAACTTCATCCTGAGTCAACAATTCTTCTGGCAACTTACGAGCATTATTCTTAAGCTTTGGTTTAAGCCACGCAATCTCAGGAGGAAAAGTTTCATCATCTCCCTTAAGCCACTTGTAAAACATTTTCAAAACTATCTTGAAATCATACTGCTATGCTCAGAATAATCCTGTCGTTCAATCTCGCCAACTAATTCAATCAAGTCATTTTTAGTCGCCTTGTCAAAAGGCTTTTCCAGCCAACGTGAAAGATAGCGAAGGCCATACATACACTTGACAACTCTAAGACGACTAGCGCCCTTGGCAAGCCGCATCTAGAAAAAGACAAAATAAGCGACTTGTTTTCCGCACAAACCAACTCATCCATTTCAACCAGAGCGCAGGACCGGTCAAAATTCCTCATACTTCTATGCACTTCAAACCCATTTGCCATACCTATTTTCCTCCACGCAAGGCAATATTAGGTTCAGTGCCAAATTCAGCACAAACGTGCCGAACCTCCTAGTGATTAGAGACCAGGGTTCTATGCAGGGGGAGGGATTCGAACCCTCGAACTCCTAAGAGACGGGATATCTCCAAAAGAAATAGATATTTTCTTTCTTTTTTGGTTGAGCTTTTTTCTTTCTTTCAAAAAGAAAGAAAAGGTGGCACTTGAGTCCCGCGCATTTGACCAGACTTTGCTACCCCTGCGCCTTATCGATTATTGTTTGTGTTGATAATAGTTTAATTAATGCTTTTTTTTTTTCCTTTAACCAAAAAGGCATTTCATTTTTTGAACTTGCGAATGTCCACTTCGCGTTCGTGAGCCTCATGCATCTTAGTGGAAACATTCAAAAGAGTTTTTTGAGACCTGTAATAAATTACAAGCCCCACTATGAGCGCGACAATTACTATTGCACCCACGATTATTGCAAGGTCTCCAAGATTTGAAAAACTCAAGTTCCAAGCAGGTTGAAGAGAACGCGCCTGCTCAGTGATCGAGTTAGCAGTCAAAGTTATGTTTTGAAACACCGCGGCAGGCACAAGGCTTCCGTCGGCTTTTTCTATCACCCTCAACTCGGTTTTAAGTTGGTCGTCCACTGTTTGCCTTTTTTCTTTTAACTCAATTACCCGCTCGTTGTTTTCCCCCAAAAGAAGAGAAGCATTGTAAACGGCTTCCTTTGATTCTTTAACGGCCAAACCACTTTCAACAATGTCAGCTCCAAGACTCGTGTTGTTCAACGCCTCCAACCAGTCCTTGGTTAAAACATAGTTGTTATCGAAAATTTCTTCAAGAGCCTTTGCCGCTTCAACGTTTTCAGCAGCCTTAACCAACGACAAATTAGACTCAAGGTCTGCAACTTTTCGCTCGAAACCCGCAAGGGAAATTTGCGTTTTGTTCAACCTATTTTTTACCGATGAAAGCAAGCCGCTTGCATAAGCGTGTTTTTGCTCCGCACGCGAGTAAATTTCGTTCACTTCTCTCAACGTTTTACGCGTTTTCGTTTCAGCAAAAATTGTTTGCGCAAGAGAAGAAACAGTCGGAACAGAATCTTTAACGCCTATCTCCGTTGAAACATCCGAAAAAGACTCGCTGGTAAGCCCGCACACGCGTTTGCTAAGCATGTCAGGGTGCCTGGAGCGCAAAAAGTTGAAGTCCGTCGAATACTCATCCGAAACCCCTTTCATTTCCTCAATCAAATCATTCAATTCAGTGAGCTTCGCACGAACTTCCGAGGCCGACGCGGAATAATCTATTTCGTTTACCTTCACGCTTGCCTCTTGAAAATCTTCAATTAAAACGTTTGACGTTCCTTTTTCAGAACTGTTGCCAGAAGTGTTGCCGTCAAGACGAACAAGAGCGTTGTCAGTAAGCGGAACAGGCGTGCCACGATCATCCGTTTGACGAATGTAAAAAAGCATGAAACCATTATTCAAAAACGGCGTCAACACCTCGTCGCAATAGTCGAAGGTTTTGCTCAACGCCTCAAAAGCCGTTTTCAAATCATCAATATTTGAACCCAAAAAAAAGTCTGCGTAGGCACCAGAAATATAAGAAGGCAAAATCAAATTCAAAGTTTCATTGTCTTCAACCGGAACAAATTCCTCGCCTTGCTCTACCAGTACGATCGATTCTTTTGCGTTAAACAACCCAAGATAATACGTTGTTCCATCGCTTTCAAAAGTTGAAAAAGAAGCGGAGTCTTCTTCCCGGGCATACAACAGAATTGTTTCATTCGCCGTCAACGCGCTTAAAGCAAGAGTAGGCGTAACGGAAACCGTCTGGTTTTCCTGGGTTTGATTCGAATCATCTCCCGCGTCTTCTTGAGCTAACACTCCAACTGAAAAAAACAGGGAAACCACTAGGAATACTGCCAAAAGGTGGGAGGCATTCTTAAAGAAAACCATGCTTACTAGTAACAATTTTGCCATTTAAAAAGCTTTAAGAATCCGTCGCCTTGAAACTTTTTTTTCGCCCTTAAAGCAAAAAAGTACCAACGAAGTCTTAAAAACAATCTCGCCGCATAAAATAACTAAGCAAAAACTTCCCCGCTGTAGCTCAACCTGGCAGAGCATCTGACTGTAGTAACTTTTTTTTCATGAAAGAAAAAACAGGCTACAATGTCGCTTCCCTTTTTTTTCAAAGGGAAATAAAAAGATGCTCGTACATAAATGGAAATCAGAGTGTTGCCTGTTCAAATCAGGCCAGCGGGATTTTTGCCCTGGTGGTGTAGAGGTTAGCATTAGGGATTGTCACTCCCTCGACTCGGGTTCGATTCCCGACCAGGGCGCTTCTTTTTTTAGATAAGTTTTAAATTTGTCTTCTTCTTTGTTGGTTTTATGCTTCCTGAAACCAAGCGTAAAGTAAAGAGCGTCGGCTCTGCCGACATTGTTGTTGGAATTCCAAGTTACAACAACGACCGCACCATTGCGCAGGTTGTTGAAACAGTGTCCCACGGTTTGACTGAGTTCTTTCCGGATTCCAAGGCAGTTATTGTTAATTCCGACGGTTCGCCTAATGTCAAGACTAAAAACGCGTTTATGAATTGTCACGTGCACCAGAAAAGGTTTTCAACAGGTTACGACGGGGTTTCCGGAAAAGGCAGCGCGTTGAAAACCGTGTTTGAAGTAGCCCTCGCGTTGAACGCCAAAGCCGCTTGTGTTTTGGATGCGGATTTGAAGTACGTGCAGCCTTGGTGGATAAAACGCTTGCTTTCGCCTGTTATAGACAAGGACTACCATTTTGTCGCACCTCTTTACAAGCGCGACAAGTACGACGGTTCCATTACCAACCACTTGACTTTTCCGCTTACAAGTTGTTTGTACGGAGTAAAACTAAGACAGCCAATTGGAGGAGAGTTCGGTTTTTCAAGTGAAATGGCGGCAGAGTTCGTTGAAAGTGTGAACTGGAAAACGAAAGTCGGACGTTTCGGCATTGACATTTTCATGACTACCACCGCGTTGAGTGAAGGGTACAAGGTTTGTCAAAGTGCTTTAGGTCCGAAAATTCACGACCCGTCAATTCGTGACCCTCACGACCCCATTAAGAGCATTGGAGGAATGTTCAAGCAGGTTACCGGAACAATGTTTTCGCTGATGGATTTTTACGAGGACAATTGGACTGCAAAGTTTTCAATGCGCAACGCTCGGACTTTGTACCAGTTGCCCAAAGAAGAGCCGGCGCACGTCACTTTGTATTTGAGTTCCTTGGAAAAAACCGTTAAGCGGTTGTTTCCCAAGTACAAGCCGTATTGGAAGAAAGTCATGTCAAAGGAAAGCTACAAGGCTGCAAGCGAGTGGCTTATTCAAAGAAGTTTTGCTGCCGAAGACTGGGCGCGCATAGTTTTTGACTTTGCAGTTGCCTACAATAAAAGCAAGAATACCGCTGTTTTGGATGCGATGATGCCCTTGTACTTTGCGCGCGTGTCAACGTTTATTCATCAGGTGGAGTACGAAACCGAGGAAAACGCGGAAAAGGCAATTGTTTTCCAGGCAGACGAGTTTTTGCGTGAAAAAGAGTATTTGATAAAACGATGGTATTCTTCAAAAGCAATAGGTGTTTTGACAACGCTTGCAAAGCCGCTTACGCCTTTGATTCCAAGCAAACGCGAGTTGGAAATAAGCAAGAAGTTAATTAAAAAACTGGGAATAAACAAGAAGATTTTTTCAAAAGTGTTCAAAGAAAAATAAGAACTGGTTTTTAAAGCTTTTTTAAATGCCTTTATAAAGTAAAAACGCGAATTTTTTTTGCAAACCTGTTATCAGGAAAAACGGGTTTGAAAACAGCGGCAGTTTTTTGGTTTTACCGCCAAAAACAACAGAAACGTTTAAATATCCACATATGGTGTAGTTTGAGGTAGCCGGGCACAAAATGTTGTGGTGGTAATTGGTTTTTAGTGCTTGGTTTGCGCAAGGAAAAAGGTGTGTTTTATGAAGTGTCCTTTTTGCAGTCATGAAGAAAGCAAGGTGCTTGACTCAAGAGACTCTGAAGAGGATAAGACGCGCAGGCGGCGGGAATGTGAAAACTGCGGCAAGAGATTTACAACTTATGAGCGGATTGAAGGCGTAGAGCTTTGGGTTGCAAAAAAAGACGGCCGGCGGGAGCGGTTCAACCGTGAAAAAGTGTTGCGTGGAATTGAAAAGGCTTGTGAAAAACGGCCGATTTCCCATGATTCCATTGAACACGTTGTTGACGACATTGAAAAAAACCTTCAGGCAAAGGAAGCGGGCAATGACATTCCGTCTAAAGCAATTGGTGAGGCCATCATGGAAAAGCTCAAGGAGCTTGACCAAGTGGCGTACATTCGCTTTGCATCGGTTTACCGTCAGTTCAAGGACATTGAGTCTTTTGAAAAAGAATTGGATAACTTGAAGGTTTTTGAGGATGCCGATGAAAAGGCCAACACTGATTCAACTGACGTTCACTTGATGGTGCACACTGCAACCGAGGGAATAACTTCAAAGTGGGATCGTTCGCGTATTACTAACGCGCTTGTTAAGGAAACCAAGTTGGACCAAGAGCAAGCCGATGAAATTGCAAAGGCCGTTGAAAAAAAAGTGGCCGAGGCGGGAATCAAAACAATTTCGGTGAGTCTTTTGCGCGAGCTTGTAAACAACGAGTTGTTCTCGCGGGGTTTGAACCGCAAGCTTTCAAAACAGGAAATACTCGGAATGCCCACGTACAACCTTCAAGCCTTTTTGTTTTCAAAAAGCGTTGAAAACAGCAATGTCTTGGCGAACAACCCTGAGGCGGTTAACATGGCCATTGCCGAAAACACCCTCAAGCAATTCGCGTTGAAGGAAGTGTTTTCAAAGGATGTTTCAGAAGCGCATTTGCACGGGGCATTGCACTTGCACGACTTGGGGTACATAACGCGCGTTTACTGTTCTTCGCACAGCATTGAGTACATAAAAAAATACGGGTTGCTGCTTGACAATTTGTCAACCAAAAGCGCACCGGCACACCACATGTCGACTTTGACTGGGCATTTGAATACTTTTCTTGCCTCCATGCAGGCCTACTACGCGGGGGCGTTGGGACTTGGTTTTTTGAACATTTTCTACGCGCCTTTTGTAAGAGGTTTAAGCGATAAGGTCTTGCGCCAGCAAGCGCAGTACTTGATTTACAGTTGTTCACAAAACGCGTTTTCAAGGGGCGGGCAAAGCCTTGTTCCGCAGGAAACAATTTGGATAAAGGAAGACGGGGTTTTGAAGCAGGTGAAAATAGGCGAGTTGGTTGATAACCAGCTTGTAGGCGCGCCTTCTTATGAGCAGTGGCGCGATGGAACCCAGATTACACGAAACAACCTTAGGGGAATGCAGGCGGTGTGCTTTGACAACAACGGAAAAATATCCACTCAGACAATAACCGCTTTTGCGCGCATTCCCTTCATCGGAAAAATTTACTCTTTTGAAACAGGCAACGGGTTAATCAAAGGCGTTACCGGCTGCCACTCCGTGTTCGTGTGGAACGGGAAAGAGTTTGCAGCAAAAAAAGCAGGGGAGTTGAGGGAAGGCGATTACATTATTGCAGCAAAAAACACGGAAGGCTTGCAAACTCAAACGGAGGATTTCGACGCTGCAGACTTCTACTTGAAAAGAAAAGAAAGTGACAACATTCGCGTTTTTGACGAAAAACAAGAATTCAAAAAAGCCCTTGAAAAAAAATACGGAAACGGTTTCTATCGGGAATATGAAAAGGAAACGGGCGTGAAAGCGGAATGCGTTCGAAGCAATTGGCTGCGCTACAAAAAGATTCCGCTCAAAAACTTCGTTGAGGAGGGTTGTACGCTTGAAGGAAAAACCTTGTTGTACAAAGGCGACAGCCAAAGGGGCATTCCCACAAAATTCAAGGTTTCGGAAAGTTTTGCACGCCTTCTTGGCTACTATGCAAGCGAAGGCCACAACAACGAAAAGCGCAAGACTTTCGTTGCAGTAAGCAACAAAGATGAAAAAGTCGTAAAACGCGTTGTTGAATGCATCGATAACTTGGGTTTTGAAAGCGTTGTTTCAAAAAATTCGCAAAGCGGTGTTTCCACCGTTTCACTTTGTGGAATGCTTGGAAAACTATTGTCGGATTTGTGCGAGGAAAAAGGAGTAAAGAAACTTCCTGAAATAATTTACTCTTCAGCCAAAGAAGTTCAAACCGCGTTTTTAGAGGCTTTTTTTGAAGGCGACGGTTTGAAGTCGCGCAAAAAGTTTGCAATAGCAAGCACTTCGGAGAACCTCGTAAACGGAATAGCCATGCTTTTGGCGATGCAAGGTAAAAGCAGCCATGTTTACCGTCGTGAATACGAAAATGAAAATTGGAAGCCTGTTTTTGAACTTCGTGAAGAAGAAAGTTCTACGCGGGTAATCGACCACAAACTTGAAAAAAAAGAATTTGGCAGAAAAGGCTTGCATGTTGAGTCTGCAAAACTTTCAGAAGACCTTGCAGGCAATGCAAACGCAAACGGTTTTTCACAGCAACAAGTACAGTCAATGCACATGCTTCTTGAGGCGGACGTTTGCTTTGCACGAATAAGAAAAATAAGCGTTGAAGAATATGCCGGATTTGTTTATGATATTTCGGTTCCGCCAAAAGAAAGCTTTCTTGGTGGAACTGGTTTGTTGTTCTTTCACAATACCTTGTTCATAGACTTCAACACTCACTTGGGAGTTCCTGACTACTTGAAGGAGGTTGCGGCGGTTTGTCCCGGGGGCAAGTACGTGTTGCAGCATGAAGACGGTTCAACGGAGGAATTTGACGAGGTTCCAAGAGACGAAAAGCAACGGGTAATACAACCGAAAAAAGGGCGTTTTCTTACTTACAAGGATTTTGAAAAGGAAACGCAAAGGTTTGCAAAGGCATTGATGGATGTGTGGCGTGAAGGCGATTCGCAAGGCGTTCCGTTTCCGTTCCCTAAAAATGATCTTCACGTTGACCAAAATTCTTTTGACGACCCGGCTCAAAGGGAGTTGTTGATGTACGCGTGTGAAATTGCTTCTGAAAACGGCAATCCTTACTTTTTCTTCGACCGCGAAGCGGCTTCCTTGAGCCAGTGCTGCAGGCTGAAAACAAAGCTTGAAGACATGACTATGATTGAAAGGCCGGAACTAATCCGTTTCTGCGGTTTTCAAAACGTTACGATAAACCTGCCGCAAGCCGCGTACTCTGGAGGGGACTTGAAAGGCACTATTAAAGAAGTGCACAAGGCAATGGACCTTGCTAAAAAAGCGCACTTGCAGAAAAAAGCGTTCATAAAAAAATTGTTGGAACCCGGAGCGCCTTTGTCTCAAATAGGCACAAACGCTTTGGATGGAACCGGTCCGTATATGGACTTGGAAAAATCCACGTACATACTTGGAATGGTCGGTTTGAACGAGTGCGTAAAACACTTGACTGGAAAAGCCTTGCATGAAAGCCATGAGGCTTACAAAATGGGAATCAAAGTCATAACCTCGATGTACTTGAAAGCCAAGCAATTCGAAAAAGAGGAAAAAATGAAGTTTACGCTCGAAGAATCGCCTGCTGAAAGCGCGAGTTTGCGACTTGCAAAAGTGGACTTGGCAAGGTTTCCTTTACAAGCGAAAAAGCTCGTGCGCGGAGACTTGGAAAAAGGCGAGGTGTATTATTCAAACAGCGTGCACCTGCAGGCGGATGCTCCTGTAAGCATTACAAAAAGAATTGAAATGCAGGGAAAATTCAACAACATCATTGAATCGGGTTGCATCACCCACGTTTTCTTGGGAGAACAAAAACCCGACCCGAAAGCCATTTTCACGTTGGTGAAAAAAACGTGGGAAAACACGCAAAGCGCGCAAATAACGATTTCGCCCGAGTTCACAGTGTGCAACGACTGCCACAAAGTGGGCCGGGGGTACAAACGGCCGCAGGCAACGCCTGTGCCGGTAAAAGCATAAAAGAGGTGCGAAAATAAAATGAGTGAAGAGGCAAACTGTGGTTTTTGCGGAAGCAAGAACGTTTACGGCATAAGCCGCGTAGTAGGATATTACTCTCGCATCAACAACTGGAACAAAAGCAAGCAAGCCGAGTTCCGAGACAGGCAAAAAGGAAACTACGCGCTTTGAAAAATAATTTTGGAGGTAACGTTACTGTGACTATCGTTAAAATTTTCTGGCAGGAAGAATGCCCGAATTGCCCGCAGGCAAAAAACTTGGGAAAGACTTTGGAAGAAGAAGGTGCAAAGGTGGAGTACCACAACGTGAAAGAAGTAGACGGTTTAAGCGAAGCGGTTTTCCACGACGTCATGAGCACGCCGTCGTTTGTGGTAACCGACGGACAAAACCAACTCGCGTTGTGGAGAAGCACCACGCCTTCATTTGAAGACGTCAAAAAATACTTATGAACAACCAAAATTCCAAAAAACGGTTGGAAGAATTAGATCCGGCCCACATACGACACTTAGAACACTTGGCCAGTGGGAAGTTGCAACAAAATTTAAAAATTGGAGCCACTCAACGCGCGGTAAAAGCAAGAGCCAAAAAAATACGCCAAATTTTTGGCGCAAAAAACATGCCTCATGCAATCTACCAGGCGGTAAAAACGGGCATAATCGAAGTTCCCGAACGCGGACTAAAACCAGTCACAGGCCAATTCAAACGGAAAATAATAGCAGGCACGATTAATGGAAAAAACCAAAAAACCATTGCAAAAGAAGAAGGCGTTTCGACCAGCAAGGTAAGTCAAAGCAAGACAAAAATAATTGAAGAACAAACACTTGAAAATGCTAATCACCTGGCAGCATATGCTGACCAGATTCTTTCTTTGACAACTAAAGATGAAAAGACACCTTTAAGCGCACTTTCAAAAGAAGACAA